>CAJMQV010000001.1 GCA_905215575.1 uncultured bacterium
TTAGGAGTCTTTTTGCTGATTTCATTGGCAATGTCATGGGATTCTCCATCGGACAGAATGACGAGGTACGCCGCAGCATCCGCCGACTGGACCGCCGACTGATGCTCCTGCCGCTGGTGACGATTCTCGGCACCTGGGGCGGCATGCTGGCCGTGTGTGCCCTGATCCCCCGTATCGGGGTGGCGGACTGGATGGCTGTGGGTTCGGGTTTCGGATACTACTCGCTGTCGGGCATCATGATTTCGGAACTGCGTGGAGCGGAAATCGGTACCATAGCGCTGATGAGCAACATTTTGCGTGAAATCATCACGCTGGTTGGCGCGCCGCTGCTGGCACGCTGGTTCGGTCCGCTGGCTCCCATCACGGCCGGAGGATGCACCACGGAGGATACTACCCTGCCGGTCATTGCCCGTACGTGCGGACGTGCGCTCGTTCCGGTGAGCATCTTCCACGGACTTACCATCGACTTCTCCGTACCGTTTCTCATTTCCTTTTTCTGCTCACTGGCCGGATAACCGGTCAGTCCTCCTGCCGCCCGGCCAGTTCGGCACGGATGCGGCTTAGCGACTGAGGCGTGATCCACAGATAGGAGGCAATGTATTTCAGAGGAACGTAAAGCAGCAGCTCGGGATTGTCCTCCAACAGGCGCAGATAGCGCTCCTTGGCACGGGGCACAGCGGTGCTGATGAGCCAGGTTTCCAAATCGAGAAACTGACGTTCGAACAGGATGCGTCCGAAATTGGCGGCCTGCACCGAACCGGCAAACCATTCCTCTAATTCCGTACGCGAAATAGCATACAATTCACTGTCGCTCATCGCCTCAATGGTAATGAGCGATTTTCGTCCTCCGGCATAACCCCAGATGGAAAAGACGGCTTCTCCCGCCGAGGCGAACCAAAGGGACTGGTCAATGCCGTCGGCATTTACAAACGAACCGCGCCAGATGCCACTGGCAATGATATAGAAATGACTGTTACACTCCCCCTCGCGCACCAGAAAACTGCCACGGGGATAGGTCACAGGCGTCATGCGCTCGAGCAGACGGGCGGCATCATTTTCCGTAATGGCATATTTGCTGCAAAAGCGCTCCAAAACTTCTTGCTTCATCGGATTTTCTCATGATTCTTTCCTCCGGCAAAGATAGACATCATTTCTCTTGGCGGCAATAAACGGTGACCAAAAAAAGAAAAGTCAGCAGCTCGGCCATCGGTACGGCCAGCCAGATACCGGCAGCCCCTAACCACAAAGGAAGCAGCCCGAAGCAAAGCACAATAAAGACAAAACCGCGCAGCAGGGTGATGAGCAGAGCCATGCGGTCGCGCTCCAGACTCTGAAAATAGCCGATGCTCACAATGTTCACGCCAAAGAATACAAAGCCGCAGGCAAACAGGGGCAGTCCCTCCACGGCCAGAGCATAGGCCGGATAATGGGGTTCAAGAAACCAACGGACAATCTGGGGACTGAACAGGGCGGTGACCGCCAGACAGAGTGCTCCGGCAGCTACGGCTGTAATCAGCGCCTGGCGCAAAGCCTGATGCACGCGCCCGCGGGCACCGCATCCGTGATTGTAGCTCAGAATGGGCTGTGCCGACTGGGCAATGGCGTTATAGACCATAAAGATGATGGGAAAGAAGTAGCAGGCTATGCTGAATGCGGCCACTCCGTCCTCATGCAGATAGTGCATGAACACGTAGTTGCCTACAAACATCATGGTGGCAATGGCTGCCTCACAAAGGAAAGAGGATAGCCCCAGACGCATCACAGTGCGGGTGTGGCGGCACAACTGTCGCCATCCGCTGCGGGTACGTTGCAAGGACATCAGACGCAGGGTGATGGTGGGACGCAACAGATAGCCCACAATCATCAGCGCGCCGAGTATATAGCCCAGACTGGTGGCCAGAGCCGCGCCCATCATGCCCCACCCCAGTCCGAAGATGAACCAGTAGTCGAGAGCGATATTTATGAGTGCGGGCACCACATTGCAGAGCATGGCATAACGGGGCGACCCGTCGAGCCGCACAAAGAACATACCCGAATTGAGCAGAGCACTGAACACAAAGAAAGGCAGGAACCAGTGCATATATTCCAATGCCAACGGGAGCAGACGCTCCGAACTGCCGAAAAAGCGGGCCACTTGCGGGGCAAAACAGAGCACTATACCCCAAAGCAAGACCAACAGCAACGAACCGACATACACCGACTGCGTGATGTAGGCACGGGCCAGACGCTCCCTGCCGCGCGAAAGGGCAATGGAAGCGGCTACCGAAGCGCCCACTCCGAACATCAGTCCGATACCGGTATTTATCAGAAACAAAGGGGCTGTGATATTTACTGCGGCCAGGGCATCGCTACCGATACCGCGTCCCACAAAGATACCATCGGTAATGACGAACACGGCCGAAAAGACCATTCCCAACAGCGTAGGGAAAAACAGTTTGCGAAACAGGCGCGACACTTCCATCGTGCCGAAATCAAGTGTTTCTTTCACATTCTCTTTCATAAACTTCCTACTCTTTTTTTGACGGCAAATGTAAGAAGGGAAAACGGCATAACGCTTCACATTTGGTAAAAAATGCGTTGTGCCCTTAAAAAGAAGATTACTGATGTTTTCATAAAAAAGCAGCCGTATTCCACGGCTCTGGACACAAGACACAGAACCATAGAATACGGCTGCTTCAAAAAGATTATATCGCGTATTACTTTCTAAAAGGAATCAGAACATACGGGCCACACGACGAATACCGGCTACCAGCGCATCGACTTCCTCAAAGGTGTTGTAAAGACCGAAGCTGGCGCGCACGGTGCCTTCGATGCCCATACGGTGCATCAGCGGCTCGGCACAGTGGTGACCGGTGCGCACGGCAATGCCCAGACGGTCGAGCAACGTACCTAAATCCAGATGATGGATATCGCCAACCAGGAAAGAAATCACAGCATCTTTGTGCTTTGGAGTACCGATGAAGCGCATGCCTTCAATAGTGGCCATCTGCTCCATGGCATAATCGGTAAGCGCCTGCTCGTGAGCGTAGATATTGTCCATGCCCAAGGCGGTTACGTAATCCAATGCGTGAGCCAGACCGGTAGTCGCTACATAATCGGGGGTTCCGGCCTCGAACTTATAGGGAAGCTCGTTGAATGTGGTGCGCTCGAAGCTGACATTCTGAATCATCTCACCGCCGCCCATATAAGGAGGCAGACGGTCGAGCCATTCTTCCTTACCATAAAGCACACCGATACCCGTAGGACCGTAGATCTTATGTCCGCTGAATGCAAAGAAATCGCAATCCAGATCCTGCACGTCTACCGCAAAGTGAGGGGTACTCTGGGCACCGTCTACCAGCACGGGCACCCCGTGGTCATGAGCCGTACGAATCATCTCTTTCACGGGATTGACCGTTCCAAGCACATTGCTCACGTGGGTGATGCTCACCAGACGGGTGCGCTCGTTGAACAGCTTTTCGTATTCGTCCAGACGGAGCTCGCCTTCGTCGGTAATGGGAATCACGCGCAGACGGATGCCTTTGCGGGCCTGAACCAACTGCCAGCTCACAATGTTGGAGTGATGTTCCATCTCGCTTACGATCACTTCATCGCCTTCCTTCAGAATGGCATCGCCAAAGGTCGTAGCCACCAGATTAATACTTTCTGTGGTGCCGCGGGTGAAGACGATTTCGGCCGTGGAACGGGCATTCAGAAAGCGGCGCACGGTTTCACGGGCCTGCTCATGCAGTTCGGTTGCCTGCTGCGAAAGGAAATGCACTCCGCGATGCACATTGGCATTCACATTATAGTATTCGTGCGTCATGGCTTCCACCACCGAACGGGGTTTCTGTGTCGTGGCTCCGTTATCTAAATAGACTAAAGGTTTGCCATATACTTCACGTCCTAAAATAGGAAAGTCCTCGCGAATCTTGTTAATATCGTAACTCATAATTTTCTCTTGTTTTCTTATATCATTTTTCTCCAGACCGGAGTGTGGTGCGCCATCCGGCACCGGCCTTTTCCGCCTACTTGCAGATCTTGCAACCGGAGCAGCGGCTCAGTTCGCCACGGAAACGCTTCTCCACCAGATGATGCAGACGGTCGCGCAGCGCATCGATGGCGATGCAATCAATCACTTCGCCAACAAAGGCAAAACGCAGAAGCATCTGGGCCTCTTCACGCGAGATACCGCGCTGCTGCATGTAGAACAGAGCCTGCTCGTTCAACTGTCCCACAGTGGAACCGTGACTACACTTCACATCGTCGGCATAAATCTCGAGCATAGGCTGTGCGTACATACGGGCTTCCTTAGTGGCGCACAGATTGGCGTTGCGCTCGTTGGAAACAGTGTGCTGTGCGTTCTCGCGCACCAGAATACGGCCGGCAAAGGCACCTACGGCCTGATTGTCGAGCACATATTTATAGAGCTGGTTGCTGGTACAGTGGCTCACACGGTGATCAATCAGGGTGTTGTGATCCACGTGCTGCTGCTTGTCGGCGATGACACAACCGTAGAGGTTAGTCTCGGCACGCTCGCCCGAAAGGGTTACTTCACTGCGGTTACGGGTCAGTCCGTTGTGCAGGGTGATAGTATTGAGCGACACGTTGCTGTCGGCCTGCTGGTCTACATACAGATTGCCGAAGCGTTTGTTCTTCACGTGGGTTTCCTCCAGTTCATAAAGTTGCAGACGGGCATTGTTTCCGACATATACCTCAGCAATCTGGGTAGTCAGGAACGAACGGTCATCGGCTGCATGGTCACAGAACAGAATGCGGGCCTCAGCATTGTCTTCCAACACGATGAGTACACGACGGTTCACCATCAGGTCTACATCCGAACGCAGGATATTCACAATCTGCAAGGTGCGCTCGGCCGCAACGCCACGGGGCACATACACAAAGAGTCCGTCCTGAGCCAACATGGTGTTCAGCGCATTGAGGGCATCTTTTCCCGTGCGGGCCTGCTTGCCGTAATAACGGGCCACTAAGTCCGGATACTGCTGCGCCGCCTCACGCAGAGAGCAGACAATCATTCCCTCGGGCAGGGCCACCGCAGGTTGTATCTTGCTGTAAAAGGCATCGTTCACCATAAAGTAGAGCGAGGTGCTCAGATTGGGAACGTCGCACTTGAACACTTCATAAGGATTGACCGGAATGTCCAGACGATTCAGGTTCACTCCGTAATCGGGTGCAAAGGCTGCCGCCACATCGGTGTACTTGTAGCGTTCCACCTTCTGCGTGGGAAATCCCTGCTGAAGAAAATCCTGAAATGCCTGTTCGCGCAGGGCATTCAGAACCGGAGCACTGTGGCTGTCGATCATCGTGCGGCACTGGCGGAACAGATCGATATATTGTTGTTCACTATTCATTCTTTCTTCGTTTTTTAATTCAAACTATGCCTCCAACTCGGCCTTGATCCAATCAAAACCTTTGTTCTCGATCTCCAAAGCCAGTTCTGGGCCACCGGTCTTCACAATGCGGCCGTTCAGCAGCACGTGTACGATGTCCGGTTTCAGATAGTCCAACAGACGCTGATAGTGAGTAATCACCAGAGCACTGGTTTCGGGAGTACGCAATTTGTTGAATCCTTCGGCCACAATGCGCAGAGCATCTACATCCAGACCGGAATCGGTTTCGTCCAAAATGCTGAGTGTAGGCTCAAGCATCGCCATCTGGAAGATCTCATTGCGCTTCTTCTCACCACCGGAGAATCCTTCGTTCACCGAGCGGTTAGCCAGTTTGCTGTCCAATTCTACAATCTTACGCTTTTCGCGCATCATCTTCAAGAAGTCGCCGGCACTCATCGGCTCCTGACCGAGATACTGACGCTTGGCATTGATGGCGGCACGCATAAAGTTTACCATAGACACACCCGGTATCTCCACCGGCTGCTGGAAAGAAAGGAACAATCCCTCGTGAGCACGCTCTTCGGGCTTCATGGCCAGAAGGTCCTTTCCGTTGAAGGTAATACTTCCAGAAGTCACCTCATAAGCCGGATTACCCACCAGTACATTGCTCAGGGTACTCTTACCGGCACCGTTCTGACCCATCAGGGCGTGAATCTCGCCCGGATTGACCGTCAAATTGATTCCTTTCAAAATCTCTTTGCCATTGATGCTGGCATGTAAGTCTTTTATCTCTAACATCATAATAGTCGTTGATTTTATCGAAAAATAAACATGGTCCCATAACGGACTTTATCCTACCGTACCTTCGAGAGATACATTCAAGAGTTTCTGAGCCTCAACAGCAAACTCCATCGGCAGTTTGTTGATCACATCCTTGGCATATCCGTTAACGATCAGTCCCACGGCCTCCTCGGTAGGAATACCACGCTGGTTGCAGTAGAACAGCTGTTCCTCGGAAATCTTCGAAGTGGTAGCTTCATGCTCCACAATCGCGGTGTCGTTGTGCACATCCATATAAGGGAAAGTATGCGCTCCGCAAGTGCTACCCAACAGGAGCGAGTCGCAGGAACTGTAATTACGCGCTCCGTCGGCTCCCGGTGCCACACGCACCAGGCCTCGATAAGAGTTCTGGCTCTTTCCGGCAGAAATACCTTTACTGATAATGGTACTCTTGGTGTTCTTGCCCAGATGTATCATCTTCGTACCGGTATCAGCCTGCTGATAGTTGTTGGTCACAGCCACACTGTAGAACTCTGCCTGCGAATTGTCGCCGCTGAGCACACAGCTGGGGTATTTCCAGGTAATGGCCGAACCGGTTTCTACCTGTGTCCAGGAAAGCTTGCTGTTGGCACCACGCAGATGACCACGCTTGGTCACCAGATTGAGTACACCGCCCTTGCCTTCGGCATCACCGGGATACCAGTTCTGCACGGTGCTGTATTTCACCTCGGCATTCTCGTTTACCACAATCTCCACGATAGCGGCGTGCAACTGATTCTCGTCGCGCATCGGAGCAGTACATCCTTCCAGATAGGAAACGTAGCCGCCATCGTCACAAACGATGAGCGTACGCTCAAACTGTCCCGTATTACGCGCATTGATACGGAAATAGGTAGACAACTCCATCGGGCAACGCACGCCCTTCGGGATATACACAAACGAACCGTCGCTGAACACAGCTGAGTTCAAAGCCGCAAAGAAGTTGTCACGATAAGGCACTACCGTACCTAAATACTGTTTCACCAGATCGGGATACTCACGCACGGCCTCACTGATTGAACAGAAGATGATGCCGCGCTCGGAAAGTTTCTCTTTAAAGGTTGTCTTTACGGATACAGAGTCCATCACGGCATCAACAGCCGTGCCACTCAGAGCCAGACGCTCCTCAAGGGGAATTCCTAACTTATCGAAAGTCTTCATCAGCTCGGGATCGATCTCATCCAGACTCTTCGGACCATCTTTCTTTCCTTTTGTCGGATCGGCATAGTACGAAATGCCCTGATAATCGATTTCCGGCATTTTCAGATGCCCCCACTCCGGCTGCTTCATTGTGAGCCAGTGGCGGAAGGCCTTGAGGCGGAACTCAAGCATCCATTCCGGTTCTTCCTTTTTTGAAGAAATCAGACGGACTACATCTTCGTTCAAGCCCTTTTCTATGATTTCAGTCTGTATGTCCGTGGTAAAGCCGTATTCGTATTTCTTCTCGGCTACCTCTTTTACAAACTTGTTTTTCTCTTCCATGAATTAATCTATTGAGCTATTAAATATATTGCGAAGTTACAAATATATAGATTATATTTCAAAAAGAGGAATGCAGTCTGTCTTTATTGACAGACCTGCATTCCTGCTCTTCGTAGTATCTTTTTAATACTCATCGGGTTGGGTTATATCCTGAGAAGATTCATTCTCCTCTGAATCCTTGATCACACCGGAATCTGACTGCCCTTCTTCGGATGCATCAGAATCAGGCAGACTTTTCCAGGTGGCTTTCAGACAACGGAACAGCAAAGCTCCCGAATCGGCCACGGGACGCACCAAAAGCGACTGCTCCGCACTCTGCGGACCGATCCACTGAAAAGCCGTAAGCACATGCAGCAGACAACTTAGCACAATGCCGTACTTCAGCACGCCTACTCCAGCACCAGCCAGACGATTTATCCCGCCCAGACAAAGGCTTTCAGCAGTTTTGGTAAGCAGGAAAGCGACAACAGACAGGGCCATCGGCACTCCTACCCAAATCAGGATAAAAGCCAACACGCGTGCCGCTGTCTGCGGTGCTCCAAGCTGTGGTGCCATCCAGTCGCCCAAAGCGGCATACAACATACGCGCTACCAGCAGTCCTGCCAGCACTCCTCCGATGGAAACCAATTGCCGGAACAGTCCGCCGCTCCAGCCCTTAATGGCTCCCCACAGGAGTACAATCACCAGAATCAGATCGATTGTTGTCATTACAGAGTTGCCTTAACCTCAACCTCCTGATAAGTTTCGATAATATCGCCTTCGCGAATGTCGTTGTAATTCACCAGACTGATACCGCACTCGAAGTTGGTACCCACTTCCTTCACATCGTCCTTGAAACGCTTCAAGGCATTGATTTGTCCGGTGTGCACCACGATACCGTCGCGGATCAGGCGGGCCTTGTTCGAACGCTGTACCTTTCCGTCGATTACATAAGCACCAGCTACGGTACCCACCTTGCTGATCTTGTAAACCTGACGCACCTCGATCGTAGCAGTAACCTCTTCTTTTACTTCCGGTGCCAACATACCTTCCATAGCAGCCTTCACCTCTTCGATTGCATCGTAGATGATTGAGTACAGACGGATATCTACTCCCTGCTGCTCTGCCAGCTTACGGGCAGTAGCTGACGGACGTACCTGGAAACCGATGATAATGGCTTCAGAAGCTGCAGCCAGAGCCACATCGCTCTCTGAAATCTGTCCTACAGCCTTGTGGATTACATTTACGGCAATCTTCTCGGTAGACAGCTTGATGAGTGAGTCACTCAAAGCCTCGATAGATCCGTCTACGTCACCCTTGACAATTACCTTCAATTCCTGGAAGCCACCCAATGCGATTCGGCGTCCCACCTCATCGAGGGTAAGCATCTTCTGAGTACGCAAGCCCTGCTCACGCTGCAACTGCTCGCGTTTGTTGGTGATTTCGCGGGCTTCCTGCTCGGTATTCATCACGTGGAAAGTATCACCTGCGGCAGGTGCACCGTTCAGACCCAGGATAGTAGCAGCCTGAGCCGGACCGATTTCCTTCACACGCTGGTTACGTTCATTGAACATC
Source organism: uncultured bacterium (assembly GCA_905215575.1). Taxonomy (GTDB): domain Bacteria; phylum Bacteroidota; class Bacteroidia; order Bacteroidales; family Bacteroidaceae; genus Paraprevotella. The sequence continues at coordinate 9,186 of CAJMQV010000001.1, forward strand.
GCCTTGACACGACCGTAATTGGTACCTGCCAACACGATATCACCTACACGTAAGGTTCCGTTAGAAACAAGCACGGTAGCCACATAACCACGACCCTTGTCCAGTGAAGACTCGATGATAGAACCGGTTGCGTTACGGTTCGGGTTAGCCTTCAGATCGAGCATTTCTGCCTCGAGCAGTACCTTCTCCAGCAATTCAGGTACACCGATACCCTTCTTGGCCGAGATATCCTGACTCTGATATTTACCACCCCAGTCTTCTACCAGGAAGTTCATATTGGCCAGAGCCTCCTTGATCTTATCCGGATTTGCTGCCGGCTTATCAATCTTATTGATGGCAAACACGATAGGAACATTAGCCGCCATAGCGTGATTGATCGCTTCTTTTGTCTGCGGCATGATGTCGTCATCGGCTGCGATAATGATAATGGCAATATCGGTTACCTGCGCACCACGGGCACGCATAGCGGTAAATGCCTCGTGTCCCGGAGTATCGAGGAAGGTAATGTGACGTCCGTCCTCGAGTGTCACGTTATAAGCACCGATATGCTGAGTGATACCTCCGGCCTCACCGGCAATCACGTTTGTCTTACGGATATAGTCCAGAAGCGATGTCTTACCGTGGTCTACGTGACCCATCACGGTAACGATCGGCGCACGTGGCACGAGATCTTCCTCATCGTCCTCCTCTTCGTTTACAGCTTCAGACACTTCGGCGCTGACATATTCAGTCTTGAAACCGAATTCCTCGGCCACAATATTAATGGTTTCCGCATCCAGACGCTGGTTGATAGACACCATGATACCCAAGCTCATACAAGTTCCGATAACCTGAGTAACAGGAACATCCATCATAGATGCCAACTCATTAGCGGTTACGAACTCTGTAAGCTTCAGGATTTTGCTTTCTGCCTCGCGCTCTTCCATCTGCTCCTCCATATTGGCACGAGCATTCTCACGCTTCTCCTTACGGTATTTGGCACCCTTGTTTACCTTATTCTTGCTGGTAAGACGTGCCAGAGTCTCCTTAACCTGTTTTGCTACGTCCTCTTCAGTAACTTCAGCTTTTACGGCCGGCTGCTGGTTTTTCTTCTTGTTATGCTTACCGTTCTGCTGTGCGGCGGCATTCTGCGCAGGTCCGTTCTTCTTACCCGGCGCGGCGTTGTTCTGTCCGCTCACGGCATTCACGTCCACACGCTCCTTGCCCACACGCACGCGTTTCTTTTTCTCTCCGCCCTGCTGTGCGGCACCGCGTTCGCCGGCTCCGTTCTGGCGTGCCTTGGCATCCTGATGCTGACGGTTTTTCTCTTCGCGTTCCTTGCGTCGTTCGTCCTTTGATTTCTTTTTCGGGCGGGTAGACTGATTCAGTGCAGAGAGGTCAATATGTCCCTTCACCTTGAGCTGCGGCGCTCCTCCAGCCGGAGTATTCAGACGGAACACTCCATTCTCTTCCGTGCCGATTGTCTTTTCCGTTTCGGTAGGTTTATCTGTCATTTCTTCTTTAATTACTTCGGGAGTTTCCGGAGTTGCGTTCTCCTGTTGTGTGTTTTCAGCTTTCGGTGCCTCTGCGGCCTTTTTAGCCGGTCGGTTCAGCGCGTCAAGATCGATGTGTCCCACCACCTTCGGTCCTTTTGGAGCGGCAGCTGCCGGCTGTGCGGGTGCCACTTCCTCCTCGGCGATCGAAATGGTTTCCTTTTTCTCCTTATTCTGGCGCTGACGGCTGATCAGTTCAGCATCTTTGCGCAGTCCCTGATCGGTTTTGAAAGCAGCCACAAGCATTTCATACTGCTCGTCGGTGATTTTGGTATTCGGATTTGCCTCTATATCGGTAAATCCCTTCTTCTGCAGGAACTCCACAGCCGTCTGGAGGCCCACATTACATTCCTTTGTTACTTTATTCAGTCTAATCCCCATATATTACTCCTCAAATTCTTCTCTTAAAATTCTTAATACTTCGTCTACGGTCTCCTCTTCCAAATCGGCTCTGTTGATGAGCGTTTCACGCGGAGTGCCGAGCACGTCCTTGGCGGTAACCATGCCGATTTTCTTCAATTCCTCGATAATCCAAGGATCGATGGCGTTAGAGAACTCATCGAGATATACATCGTCTGACTCTTCCTTGTTGATTTCACGGAACACGTCAATGGTATATTCCGTAAGGATACTTGCCAGTTTGATGTTCAGACCATTCTTACCGATAGCCAGTGACACCTGATCCGGATCAAGATATACCTCAGCCTTGCGCTCCTCTTCATTGAGACGGATGCTGTTTACGCGTGCCGGACTCAGGGCGCGAGTAATGAAAAGTGAGGTGTTGTCTGTATAGTTGATCACATCGATGTTCTCATTACGCAACTCACGCACGATTCCGTGTACACGGCTACCCTTCACACCGACACAGGCTCCTACCGGATCAATGCGCTCGTCGAAACTTTCTACGGCCACTTTGGCACGCTCTCCCGGAATGCGGGCAATCTTCTTGATCACGATCTGGCCGTCGTGGATTTCCGGAACCTCAGCCTCAAGCAGACGCTGCAAGAACACCGGTGATGTACGGCTCAGAATGATCTTCGGATTGTTGTTTGTATTGTCTACACGGAGCACTACGGCACGTGCAGCCTCACCCTTACGGTAGAAGTCACCCGGAATCTGTTCTGTCTTCGGAAGCAACAGTTCGTTACCCTCATCATCAACCAACAGCATTTCCTTTTTCCATACCTGGTAAACCTCAGCGCTTACTACACGACCAACCTTGTCCTTGTATTTGTTGTACAAGCTGTCGTGCTCCAGTTCCAGAAGCTTGCTGGCCAGAGTCTGACGCAGAGTCAGGATGGCACGGCGTCCGAAGTCACGTGCGAAGTCCACGCTCTCGCTCACGTCCTCACCGATTTCGCAATCGCTGGCAATCTTCTGCGCGTCGGTCAAGGCAATCTCACGATTAGAGTCCTGCACCTCTCCGTCAGCCACCACGGTACGGTTGCGGTAGATCTCAAAATCGCCCTTATCCGGGTTCACGATAACGTCGTAGTTCTCGTCGCTGCCGAACATCTTGGCAATTACGCTACGGAAGCTGTCCTCGAGCACGCTTACGAGTGTGGCACGATCTATATTTTTGGTTTCCTTAAATTCAGAGAATGTATCGATCAAACTTACGGTTTCTTCTTTCTTTGCCATAACGGTTTTTACTTAAAGCTGATTAAATATTTAGTATATTTTATTTCGTCATAACGGAAGGTTACAAGTTCCTCCACCATGCGCGGGCGCTTGGCTCCTTCCTCCTTTTTCTTCACGGTGCGGAGGATAGAAAAGGTGTCGTCGTTCACTTCATGCAGTTCACCCTGATATTTCACTCCGTCGAGTGTCAGCACTTCTACATCTTTGCCCAGATGGTTTACATACTGCTGATGCACCTTAAACGGCTGACCGATGCCCGCACTGCCGACTTCAAGTTCAAAGTCCTCTTTCTCGCGGTCCAGCTTGCTTTCAATAAAGCGACTCAGCTCCACACAATCTTCGATCCACACGCCTTCGGCATGATCAATCTCCACTACAATACGATTGTCATTGCTTACGGACACATCTACCAGAAAGTAGTCCTTGTCCTGCAACCATTCTTCAACGATTTGTTTTACAATGTTCTTTTCTATCATCTGATCTGAAATACAATTAAAAAAACAAAGTGAGGAACTTGATCAGCCCCTCACTTCATCCTACTTTGCAAAGATACAAGTTTTCCGTCAGTCCGCAAAAAATTAAATGCATTTTTTCCTTTTGCAGAAGCGGAATCTCATTTTTTTCTCATTTTTATCTCATCTTTCTCACGCCACACCGTGATCGGAGAATCTTCATCTGTAATCTCAAAGGTTACCAGTTCGTCTGTCCGGAAACTTCCCACCATCAGCACGGCCTGTTTTTCAGGATAATCGGAACCGAGAATACAGGTATCACCATCAACTGCTCCATCGAGCAAAACCTGATCATCGAGCGACACCTGCAGGCTGTCGCCCTGAAAGCCCACCAGATGAATCGCGTAACGTTTCGCCTCGGGCTTGTCGGCCGTTCCCTGCGGAAAGCACCACAGCCAAAACAGAATCACCACACCGATTACCACCAGCGCCATGGCCATGATACCAAACATAAACTGTTTGTTATGATTTAGTTTCGCGTGTTTCATAATCAGTCTTTGATGTTAAGTTTCTCTTTATATGCCTTTTCATCGGCCAGCAGGCTGCAAGCCTTTTTCAGGTCCTTGTCCTCACGAATGCGAAGTTCTATTCCGCCTTTCTGATAATAATAGCGGCGTACGATCTCGTCATTCAGCAGCAGTTTGACTTCTTTTTTATTGCGCTCCATATCCGCATCCAGGTTACCTTTGAAGATGGTATCCAACTGGTTGAGCGCCTCACGGGCCTCTTCGGTATATCCTTCCGTTTCGGCAGTCTTGGTCAACAGCTTCAACAATTCGCGTCCGCGCTTGTTATAGGTAAAGCCGCTTTCCTTGACCATCTTGACAAACTGGGCATAATCCTCATCGGCCACATCGAAGCTGGCAGCCGGGGCGATTGTATCATGATGGGCAACATACCAGTTTCCGAACTCTGCCACCACATCGTTTACAGCCAACTCTACAACCATAGACGGCAATGTATCGCTCGAAGTGATGGTTACATCCGGGGTAATACCTCCTCCGTCGCGCACTTCGCGTCCGGCCGCGGTATGGAACACACGGGTCAAGCTGTCGGGCACCGTACCCACTGATCCGTCCTCATTCAAATGACGATAGTCATAAGCCTGGATACAGCGTCCGCTCGGAATATAATAACGGCTGGTAGTCACCTTCAGGCTACCGTTATAAGGCACCTCACGCGGAGTCTGCACCAGTCCTTTTCCATAAGTGCGTGTACCGACAATCAAGGCACGGTCAAAATCCTGCAAGCTACCCGATACGATCTCCGACGCTGAAGCTGACCAGCGGTCTACCAGCACGGCCATCGGCATCACGGTGTCCAACGGTTCCTTACGGGTGGTATATTCCACATTGGCCGACTGAACCTTACCCTTGGTATAAACCACCTTGCGTCCCTTTGGAACAAAGAAGTTCACAATTTCCACAGCCTCACTCAGCAGACCGCCACCGTTTCCGCGCAAATCCAGCACGAGCGAACGGGCGCCCTGCTCCTTCAAACTAACCAGGGCACGGCGCACATCTTTTGAACAGTTATCTGTAAATCCGGTCAGAACGATGTAACCCACGTTACCGGGAAGCATACCGTAGTATGGCACTGAAGGCAACTGGATATTTTCACGGACAATCTTGAAGGTCAAAGGCTTCTCCACTCCGTAACGACGCACCTCCAGAACGAAACTGGAACCCGGTGTACCTTTCAGCATTGTAGTCACCTTATCCACCGGCATGCCCTTTATATCCACTCCGTCAATGGTCAGAATCACATCGCCGGCCTTCACTCCGGCCTTGTAAGCCGGTGTTCCCTCATAAGGTTCGTCGATAGCCACACGGTCTTCCTTTTTGATAAAACGCACCACAGCACCGATACCGGCATACTTACCGGTAGTCATGGTCTTGAGTTCGTCCATATTATCTTCTGAATAATACACCGTGAAAGGGTCTACCTGACGCAGCATGGACTGAATGGCCCAGCCGATCACCGTATCGGCATCCAGCGTATCCACATAATACATATCCAGCTGGCGGTATATATCACTGAAGATCTCCAGATTGCGGTTTATCTCAAAATTATGGTTCTTGCTCTTCTGAGCAAAGACACTACCGGCTCCCGCCAGCAGCACACTAAGGATCAGTACAAATTTTTTCATAACTGCAAAGTTAAGCAAATCAAAAACGCCCGTTTAATATATCTTTCATTTTTAACCTTATTTCATGCCATTTCTCTTCCGGAAGCGAAGCACCCAGATGACCGATTACCGTGCCGCCCAACAAGGAACCGGCCTGCAGACACTTGGTCAGCCCGGCACCACGGATCATGGCATAAAGGAAACCTCCGGCAAAATAATCGCCGGCACCGGTTGTATCCATCACGGTGCAGCCGGGCAACGCGTCGGCAAAGAACACATCTCCCCCATGATAACGGGCAATGGCACCGCGCGAACCAAGCTTCACAATGGCCAGTTCGCAATGTTCGGACAAGGCATCCAGTCCCTCGTACGGGTCAGACACCAAGGTAAAGGCCGCACACTCTTCTTCATTGGCAAAGACAATATCCACATAATCGCTGACCAGATGACGGAAAAACTCATAATGGTCGCACACCACATTATAGCTGGCCAAATCCAGAATGATTTTCAGACCGGAACGGCGAGCCTGTTGCATCACAGCCTCCATCAGGTCGTATTCCTGCACCAGATAGCCCTCGACAAACAAATAGTCATAACCGGCAAATGTGCGCTCGTTGATGTATTCGGGAGCCATCAGCGAAGCGGCACCCAAATAGGTTCCGAAAGTACGCTCTCCGTCAGCCGAAACCAGCGTTGTCGCTATACCCGTAGCCTCGTCCATCTGCATGAGGCGCACCTCCAGACCGGCTTCGCCGCAGCATTTGCGGAAGATCTCTCCATAACGGTCCGGTCCCACGGCACCTACAAAACCAGCCTGTCCGCCCAGATGAGAAAGGGCCTGCATGGCATTCGACGCCGATCCGCCCGCCGCCTCGGCCGACGAAAGTCCCGAAAGCATCTCTTGCAGGCGCAGGCGCTTTTCATTATCTATCAGCTGCATGCTCCCCTTAGGCAAACCGGCCTTACGAAGCACTTCATCAGAGCCGATTGGCACGATAATATCCAGCAGAGCATTACCTATTCCAATTATTTTTGTCATTTTCCTGAAATTTTTCTGCAAAGATATTGCATATTTCAAAATAAACTACTACTTTTGCATCGCAATTGAGAAAAACAATAGCAAAAACTGCTTCAGTAGCTCAGTTGGTTAGAGCACCTGACTGTTAATCAGGGGGTCGTTGGTTCAAGCCCATCCTGAAGCGCAAAAGCCTTCCGATTTTCGGGAGGCTTTTTTGTTATTACCAAGCACTCCGGCCGAAAAACCTATCCCCCAATCCTAAAATACAGGCAAAAACCGTTTTTCCTTTCTTTTTGCATACCCAAAAGCCGTTTTCAGAAACACACCCCGCATTCAATTCTTTTCATCCAGAAAAGAAAACGCATTTTTATACGCCGTAAAACCGTACTTATACCGTATATATACAGAATTTATACAAAAAAGACCTCTCCTTTTCTCATCAAAACACAAAGGAACTTTGAAAAAACACCACGGTCATTACCCAAAAACACCACGTCACTCTCCAACAAGGCTCCCGTCATTCCCAAAACAGCAATGAAAAAGGCGTAAAAACAAACCAGATTCGTCTGGATGCCTCCTCAAAAAACAAGATCCAAAATAAAGTAATAAACTGAATTCAAATCACTTAACACCAAAAACCCACTCCGAGAAATCCGTTTTCAGCAACGAGCAAATCCTGTGTCCACGAAAAGCAAATTGTCATCCTTCTCAAAATACAATTTGTCAAAGTGTCAAAAGCCATGCGGGCATAAAAAAGTTAATTGGAGAAGCGTGTGTTTGATTTTTTGTCCTCGGACAACAATTATTTTATATTTATGTCTATCTTTAACGCATTGAAACCATTAATCAAGATTATGAATTCTCTATTTACTTCCATCATTCGCTTGCCATTTACCCGAAAGACTTGGGCAAAAGGGAGCATTCTGCTTTCTCTGGTTCTGTCCACCGGAATCCTGTCCGGCTGCAAGACTCCTGCCCAGACTGCTGCTCTCAACGCAGTCAAAGATCAAAAAGAGCTTTCCTGCAGGTTTGATGAGATCAGCCTTCTCAATGGCGACTACCTGATAAAGAAAGACAAACTCTTTGGGCTATATTCCACAAGTGGAGATATAATCGTTCCCTGCGAGTTTAATCAAATCAACTTTTTCAATGGTGACTATCTGGTAAAGAAAGACAAACACTTTGGACTATATTCCACAAGCGGAGATATAATTATTCCCTGTGAGTTTAATCAAATCAACTTTTTCAATGGTGACTACCTGGTAAAGAAAGACAAACACTTTGGACTACATTCCATTAGTGGAGATATAATTATTCCCTGCGAGTTTAATCAAATCAGCCTTCTCAATGGCGACTATCTGGTAAAGAAAGACAAACACTTTGGACTATACTCCATTAGTGGAGATATAATTATTCCCTGCGAGTTTAATCAAATCAGCCTTTTCAATGGCGACTATCTGGTAAAGAAAGGAAACAAACAAAGCTTGTACAACGCCGATGGCCAAGAGATACTTCCTTGAAAACACGAAAAATTACGATGAAAAACGGCAGATAAATCAAAAATTATGAATAAGAGAGAAATGAAACAGAAGTTCACCTAAACAAACAGCGCGGACTGCAAATCCGGCCAAAGGAAAACTTTCACCTCTCTCAAGATATAAATTGTCAAAAGCCATACGGGCAATAAAAAAGAGATTCGGAAAAATGTTTCCGAATCTCTTTCATTTTATATGGTCAGAATAAATTATTCTCCCTTGGCACCGCCTTCCGGACGACGCTTACGCTCCGGACGCTCACGACGGATTGGACGCTCTACAAAGTCAGCAGGCTTCTCCATCAATACGCGGCGAGAAAGCTTGAACTTACCGGTCTTAGGATCGATCTCCATCAACTTCACCTTTACCTTGTCGCCTTCTCTCAATCCAGACTCCTCAACGGTTTCCAGACGCTTCCAGTCGATTTCTGAGATGTGCAACAGTCCGTCCTTACCCGGCATGAACTCCACGAAAGCACCGTAAGGCATTACGCTGCGTACAGTTCCTTCGTACACCTCACCAACTTCCGGAATAGCTACAATAGCCTTGATCTTAGCCATAGCAGCGTCGATCACATCCTTGTTGGCACCGCTCACCTGAACCTTACCTACACCGTCAACCTCTTCGATAGTGATGGTAGCTCCGGTTTCTTCCTGCATACCCTGGATAATCTTACCGCCAGGACCGATCACAGCACCGATAAATTCCTTAGGAATGGTGATCTGCTCGATACGTGGTACGTGTGGCTTCAGCTCTGCACGAGGCTCAGACATGCACTCCATCATCTTGCCCAGGATGTGCTCGCGTCCGGCCTTAGCCTGCATCAAAGCCTTCTCCAGAATCTCATAGCTCAAACCGTCGCACTTGATATCCATCTGAGTGGCAGTCAAACCGTTTACAGTACCTGTAGTCTTGAAGTCCATATCACCCAAGTGATCCTCGTCACCCAAGATGTCAGACAACACAGCATACTTGTCTTCGCCCGGATTCTTGATCAGACCCATCGCAATACCGCTCACCGGATTCTTGATAGGCACACCGGCATCCATCAGAGCCAGAGTACCGGCACATACAGTAGCCATAGAAGAAGAACCGTTAGACTCCAGAATATCTGAAACAACACGAACGGTATAAGGATAGTCAGCCGGAATCTGTCCCTTCAGACCTCTCCATGCCAAATGACCGTGACCGATTTCACGACGGCCTACACCGCGCTGTGCCTTGGCCTCGCCTGTTGAGAACGGAGGGAAGTTGTAGTGCAGCAGGAAGCGCATCTTGCTCTGATCCAGAACATCGTCTACAATCTTCTCATCGAGCTTGGTACCCAGAGTACAGGTAGACAATGACTGTGTTTCACCACGGGTAAAGATAGATGATCCGTGAGGTCCAGGCAGCGGACTAACCTCGCACCAGATCGGACGGATATCAGTTGTGGCACGGCCATCCAGACGCTTGCCCTCATCGAGCACGCAACGACGCATGGCATCGCGCTCCACATCGTGATAGTATCTGTCAATCAAAGCACTCTTCTCTGCCAGTTCATCCTCGGTCAGATCCGGATGTGCTTCGGTATAAGCCAACTTGAAGTCCTCGCGGATCTGCATGAAAGCGTCCTCGCGGGCGTGCTTGTCGCGGTTACCTTCCTGTGCGATGGCATAAGCCTTGTCGTAGCAAGCCTTAACACACTCGGCACGCAACTCGTCGTCGTTCACCTCGTGGCAGTATTCGCGCTTCACGTCCTTGCCCAATTCCTTGGCCAATTCCTTCTGCAACTGACACATTGGCTTGATGGCCTCGTGAGCCACCTTCAGGGCCTGAAGCAGATCCTGCTCGGATACTTCCTTCATTTCACCCTCAACCATCATGATATTTTCTTCTGTGGCTCCAACCATGATATCCATATCGGCGCTCTCCAACTGCTCGAATGTAGGGTTCACTACATACTCACCATTGATGCGAGCCACACGAACTTCAGAAATCGGGCCGTCAAAAGGAATATCAGATACCGCCAAAGCTGAAGAAGCTGCAAAACCGGCCAAAGCGTCCGGCATGTCTACTCCGTCAGCAGAGTAAAGGATCACATTAACATAAACTTCAGCGTGAAAATCGCTTGGGAACAAAGGACGCAGAGCGCGGTCTACCAAACGACAAGTCAGGATTTCATAATCCGAAGCTTTACCCTCTCTCTTGGTAAAACCTCCCGGAAAACGTCCGGCTGCTGAAAACTTCTCTCTGTACTCTACCTGTAAAGGCATAAAATCTGTTCCGGGAACGGCATCTTTTGCGGCGCAAACAGTGGCCAAGAGCATGGTATTACCCATGGTAAGCATCACAGCTCCATCGGCTTGTTTCGCCAATTTCCCGGTTTCGATGCTGATGGTTCTTCCATCAGGCAACTCGACGGTCTTCTTAATTACGTTCATCTAGATATATAAAATATGTTTTTTCGAAATTTCAAAAAATCCGAGCAAAGTTAAGCAAATATATTTATTAAGAAAGAGCATTGCCGAAAAAATATCACTGAACTTCCGTTTTTTTATAAAAAGAAAGGTTATGAACATGCAAAATAGGCGAAAAAGGGATATCTTTGCCCTTGCAAAAAATGAAGTTCATGAAACCGAAAAAACTGAAATACTTATTTTTACCGCTGTGCCTGGCTGCCCTCACCACAGCCTGTACGCAAAAGGAAGAGGGCTTCACTGTGAGCGGACAGATAGCGGATGCCGATGACAAAATGCTTTATTTTGAAGCGCTTTCGCTCAACGGGATACAGAAGTTGGATTCTGTCAAGCTGGACGACGACGGGGACTTCTCCTTTCACGGCGCACGACCGGAAAATCCGGAGTTCTACCGTGTCCGTCTGGGCGAACAGATCATCAATCTGGCAGTAGACTCAACCGAAGAAATAAGCATCAAGGCCAACGCTGCCGACATGGGTGCCAATTACTCCGTAGAAGGCTCGGAGAATTGCGTTACGCTGCAAAAAATCGGACAAAAACAGATGAATGTGGAAAAAGGTATCCGGCAGATTGTAGAAATAAAGAATATGACGCTCGGCGAAAAGGAACGACGGATTACCGATCTGGTTCACAACTATAAGGAAGAAGTCAAAAAGGATTTCATTCTGAACAATCCGGCGGCTCCGTCATCTTACTTCGCCCTGTTCCAAACCATTAACGGAGAACTGGTATTCGATCCGGTGAACGATGCGGACGATGTGCGCTGGTTTGCTGCGGTGGCTACCGCATGGGACAATCTTTACCCCGGATGCGCCCGAAGCGAAAACCTGAAGAACATCACGCTGCAAGGACAGCGCAACACGCGCCGTCCCAGACAGATTGACGTGGAAATCACCAACGAGAAAATCCGTGCCACGGGCATCATTGACCTCAGTCTGAAAGACATCAACGGACAGATCCGAAAACTGTCGGACCTGAGGGGCAAGGTGGTTTTACTCGACTTCACCGCTTATGCGCTGCCCACCTCGAAAGAGCGCATTATGGAGATGCGTCAGCTCTATCAGGAATACCGCGACCGCGGTCTGGAGATCTATCAGGTATCGGTGGATGCCGGCGAACATTACTGGAAAACAGTAAGCGACCCGCTGCCGTGGATCTGTGTGTTCGACCCTCAGGGAACGGCCTCGGACAACTTATTATTATATAATGTGCAGGAACTGCCGTGTAGTTTCCTGATCGACCGCAACAGCGATTTGAAGTGCCGCCTCACTCCGGACACAAATCTCCGTCAGGAAATAGAAAAACTCTTGTAAAACAGACAGAAAGGATATTTTTAACCGAAAAGATTTGTTTTTTAGAATATAAACATTACCTTTGCAGTGTTAAGATTTTAAACAAAGGGTTCCGGCAGGTTCTTGCCGGAATTCTTTTGTTTTTATCACCAATAATATATTTAGAAAATCATAAAAACAGAAAGGAATATGGCTTACATGTCACAAGAGGGCTACGACAAACTTGTAGCTCAATTAAAGGAAATGGAAACTATCCAGCGCCCGGCAGCATCAGCAGCCATCGCCGAAGCACGCGACAAGGGCGACTTGAGTGAGAACGCAGAATACGACGCAGCAAAAGAGCATCAGGCCATGCTGGAAAGTAAGATCAGCCAGCTGAAAGCCATCATCGGCGATGCCAAGATTATCGACACTTCAAAACTGGATACCAGCACCGTGCAGATTCTCTCAAAAGTGGAGATGAAGAACGTGAAGACCGGCATGAAGATGTCTTACACCATCGTATCGGAAACGGAAGCTAACCTGAAGGAAGGCAAGATTTCTATCCAGACTCCGATCGCGCAGGGCCTGCTGGGCAAGAAGGTAGGCGATATCGCCGAAATCAAAATCCCACAGGGTATCATCAATCTGGAGATCCTGAGCATTTCATTCGAATAACAGAACTTTTATAACTGCATCACATTATGGCAACAATATTCACCAAAATAGCAAATGGAGAGATCCCGAGCTATAAATGTGCCGAGAACGAACAGTTCTATGCTTTTCTCGACATCAACCCGCTGGTAAAAGGACACACTTTGGTCATTCCAAAGCGTGAAGTGGACTATATCTTCGACCTGACTGACGAGGAAATCGCAGCCATGCAGGTGTTTGCCAAGCATGTGGCTATCGCCATCAAGAAGGCGTTCCCTTGCATCAAGGTAGGTCAGGCCGTACTGGGACTGGAAGTGCCACACGCACACATCCACTTGATTCCGATGCAGAGCGAGAAGGATATGCTCTTCAGCAACCCGAGACTGTCTCTCTCTCCAGAGGAGTTTCAGAGCATTGCCGAGGCAATCCGCAAGAATTTTGAAAACGAATAAGGATTTTTCCTTTTCCGAGAAAACGGAAAAGAACACATTTTTATCCAACACGAAGCAGGAAGACGGAACGAACCGTTCTTCCTGCTTCGTGTTTTTATAGACAATGTCTGTTTCCGGTCTTTCTTTGATTGCTTTTCGAAAGCCTCTTTGACTTACTATCGCAAGGCGCTCAGATCAAAATGCACACGACAATAGCAGGAAGCATTCTGATTCTGTTTCTTTGCCGGAATCAGGGGCTGCAAGGCCGCAAAAGCCTTTGCGAGCGCCTGCTCAAAAGCACCGCGCTGCGAATCTAACACCCGGAAATAATGTATCTCTCCCTTATCGGTCAACCAGAATTCACACACATAGCTGTCTTTGTCGGCTGCCGGACAAGTGGAAAGCTGCTTCTTCAGATTGGCAACGAAACCTTCCGGCCATTGGGGAAAGCCGAATATTCCGATCCGTGGAACACTTGCAGACGAGGTTTCCACACGCCGGCCTTCTCATCCTTTCCCTGTGGATTGTCTGTAAACTGGCGGGCTTCATGATGGACAAGCGCAGGCAACCTGTCGGCGGAGTCCTTCAAAATGGAATCTTTATCAAAGTAATGAGTATAGACAGCAGACTCGGCAATCTCCGGGAATGTCACCTGCTTGAAAAGCACTGCTTTATACAACCGAGCCGTATCGGCATATTGAGGGTCTTGAAGCAGACTGTCTATCGAACGCTCATAGGCATCCCGACCATAAAGATAAAGAATGCAGAGTGTACGGTTCAGAGCATCCTGATACAAAGGACGTACTTGCAACAGGGAATCATAAATATGCAGCGACCGACGGATTTCGGGAACAGCTGCCTCCTCTTGCCCGTCACAATAAAGCATGGCTCCTTTCACAAAAGGGATATGAGGATAGTCGGGAGCTATCCGCTCACATTTCTCAAGCGCCCAAAAAGCCGAATCAAACTGACGAACACCCAAATACCACACAGCCTCAGTCAGAAGTACACTGTCTTTATAGGCCTTGGAATAAGGAGAAACCGGTTGCGCCGAATGCTGGCATCCCCAAAATGAAAAGCCTCCATAAAGCACAAGAAGGCTAAAGATGATTTTTCTCGTAATTTTTTCCATATTCTTTTGATTTATATTATGTCCAGATGTTTTCTCCTCAACCACCATATAGAAGACAGCAGATGCCTGACACTCAATCCGGGAACAGTTCTTTCAACGAATATTTGTTGATGCAAAGAGAATCCCCTTTCTTGCCGAGCAGATACAGATAATCACCGGCAATCTTTTTATATTCCTCGGGATTACCTTCCGAAGAAGCCATCATCACTTCTCCCGTATCCTGACGATACAGTTCCTTGCTTCGTTTGATTTCCTTTCCTTGATATCCAAAAGGCAACAGGATATTTTCCTCTCCCCGCACCCGAAACAAAGGAAATAACATGAAAGCAAATAATGCTAAGGGAAACAAATACCAGTTTCTGACACCTGCCCATTGGTTGCTTTAGATCTTTTTCATAATCAAGCAATTATTACAGTTTATAAAAAGTCAAGGAGCGAAAGTCCTTACCATCATTCCAGCACAAACTTAATTGGAAGACTGTACTTGACATCCACATTTCTCCCCCGGTGTCGTCCGGCAATCCAAAGAGGCATCTCCCGGATAAGCCGAAGAGCCTCTGCATCTAATAAAGGATGTGCGCTTCGGGATACTCTCGGATAAACAATCTGCCCTCCCTTGTTCACAATAAAGGTTACAAGCACCCAGCCTTCAATACCTTGAGCAACTGCTTCGGAAGGATAAACAAGGTTCTTATCAACATATCTCCTCAACGCTGTTTCTCCTCCGACAAAAGATGGCACATGATCCACTTTTGTATATAGTGTTTGTATCGAAGTGTCTGATAAAGAAACTGCCGACGGTTTATTGCTTTCCAGGTTCATCGAATGTCTTGGATTGGAAAACGCCAACAAAAACAAGGATAAAGCAGCCACCGGCAAAGCATACAGACATCTAGTCCATCTCCAAAAACCGGACGACCTACGTTGCATCATCTGAATGCGTTTCTTCAAAGAATGATAACCGAAACGGTTTGTCAAGGTATAGAACTCAGGACCAGCTACCTTTTGTATCAGCAACAACTGATAGTCCTGAGCATCGAAACCTTGAGACAGGACATACCGGTCGGCTTCATATTCATGCACTAAAGACAAATCTCTCTTCAAAAGCCACGCCGCAGGATTGAACCACTGAATGCAAAGCAACAGCTCTGCCTGAAGCAGATCCAAAGAATGATGCAACAAGACATGGGCATGCTCATGAGCCACAACCGCACGCTGTGATTCTGCACTCTCCTCAGAAAGAATAATATGCCCCAACCAACTGAAAGGACTGATCTTTCCAGGATAAACAAAAACAACGCATCCGTCGGGAAGAACTTTCCGATGGCATTGGCGCAAAATACGGCTCAAATAAAAGGACATGGCTATATTCTTCAGGAGCATCAAGGCAACACCCAGAAAATAAATCACGGTAAGTATCTCCCACAAAGAAGTTCCCGAGTCTGTATTGGTCTGATTGGAGAAGGAAACAACCAGATAGTCTTGTATCGGAGCTTCCCAAATAGGAAAAGCATCTCCGGAAACCGACAATGCTTCAGTACCCCACCCCGGAAGTTCCAATAAAGGCAAACACACGGCAAGCCATAACGAACCCAACAGCATGATCCGCTGCATCCGATGAAAAGTTTCTTTCCGGAGAAAGAGCCAGTAAAACACTTCATAAAGGACCAGACAGACAGATGACTCGATCAGATAGCAAAACAGTGTTTCCATGATATGCAGGTATTATTTTCTTTCCTTACTCTTTCTTTTTTCCTTCTTCAACCGAACGAATCAGTTCCTTCAGTTCTTCAACCGAAACATCTTCTTCTTCGACAAAAGCCGACACAACTCCCAGAAAAGAATTGTTGAAATATTTCCCGATAATTCCCCGCAAGGTTTTCCGCTTGAATTCCTCCTTTGAGACAATCGGATGGTACTGATAAGAATTTCCGTAGGCCGTATGTCCCAAAAAGCCTTTATCTTCCAACCCACGTACGATGGTAGAAAGGGTATTGAAATGCGGACGCGGCTCCTCATAGAATTCAAGCAACTGTTTCACAAACAAAGGACCCTTTTCCCAAAAGAATCCCATAATCTCTTCTTCTTTTTTTGTCAACGATTTCATAATCCTCTGGTTTGTTTTTCCAAATAACGGTATTTTTCAGTTTACACAACTAATTATTATAGTTAAACAATGTAAACAACCTGATTTTTAATGGAAATAACCGTTTTTACCACTCAAGGACTTGCTTCAAACCGCAACGGTTCACCTCCAAACGATAACGCTTGTAGTAAATATGCCCCTGATAACTGAACTGAACGATGAACACCAAGTGATACAGCCGTTCTACCTGTACCTCCTGAAAATCGCCCGTTTTCTGGAATACCGGCACCCCGGTATGCGGATTATCCATACGGCGCAAAAAATCCTTCAGATTGATACGGATTATCTCATTCACTCCCGGAAAGGCATAACGGCTGAGTCGCGACAGGCGGCGGCCGAAAAGAATCATGCGGCGCCGGTACAGCAGGATGGATTCGGGAGGAACCGAATCGGGATCTTCTTCGCCCTGCATGCGCAGATTCTTCACTTCTTCGGGAATACGGGTTTCATTCACAAAATCAAAGCCTTCCTTGCCCTGGCCGATATATTTTCCGCGCATGTCGAGTTTGGTGCGATAGTCATAATATTTGCTGCCTAACTTATTGGCGAACCAATAGCGCAGGAAGTCTTTGATGCGGTCTTTAAACATATAACTCACCACCAGGGCAATAAACAGCGGACGGGTGAAGTTGCCGTAAGTCTGCTGAAAGGAAAACGACACAATGGTAGCAAAGATCATGCTCAGTCCCGCCGCCAACATAAACAGAATCTGCTGTGCCAAAAAAGTGTTGTTCTTCTTACGGACAAAAAGATACAGGTCGCTCTCCACAAAACGGCGCAATGCGGACATCTGTTTGAGATACTCCTGATTGCGCAACTTGTCACGCAACATCGGCACGGGATATCCCTGTGCCGTCAGGTATTCCTGCTCCGGCTCAAAATAGGAGGCAAACAGATTCTGCACCGCTTCACGTATCGGGCGGTGGTGTTCCTTCATCATCGTGGATACTTTACTCAGATAGAAGGCAACCGTACAGGCGATATAGGCATCGGTCTTTCGGAAAGCTGAAGGAAGTTCAACGGAAGTATTTGTCTTATTTTCCGAAAGGAATAGCGTACGCAAACGGGACTGCACAAAAGCTATATCCTGAAAGGTTTCGGTAAGCAGGGAAAGTGCGCGCCCGGAATCCTTCTCTAAAGCCAAAGCTCTACCCCGTGAACGCAAGGCACTGCGCACAATATTGCCCAACATCTTCAACTGATGTTCCAGTTCTTTGCGGTTCTTCAAAGAAGTTTCCTGGCAATAATTCTCCCAGGAAGCCACAAGCAACTGGAAAGGCTGACAGTCCTCTTCCACCAGTTCGTGCAGCGAATAGATGGGAGTCATCAGACGGATATGCGAACGTGTATCCCGATAAAAATCTGATTTTGTATAAGTTTTTTGATTGATATACAAGGAATCCGGTATGAACACCCAAGTGTTCATAACAAAATCACTCACCGGAAAGCGCTGGTCGCCGTGAGAATATCCCACTTTCAACTCCAGAGTGAACTGATCATGCTTCTTGGTTTCTATATTTAGCATGGCGGTATCGGATTTACGGGATTCCCTTACAAATATAATTTTTCTGCTTTGATATACAAAATCTTGATTTTAAAAAAGAAATATATAACTTTGTTTTCAACTATAAGACGTAAAGATTATGGAAAATCAGGAACATCCATTCAAGCAGTTTTTATTCTGCCCGAAATGCGGTTCAAAGGACTTTGTGATTCATGACAGCAAGTCAAAACACTGCAATTCATGCGGGTTTACCTACTATTTCAACCCAAGTACCGCTAACGTGGCCGTGATCATCAACGAACGGAACGAACTTCTCGTATGCCGACGGGGCAAGGAACCCGCACTCGGCACACTGGACCTTCCGGGCGGATTTTGTGACTGTTTTGAAACAGCAGAGCAGGGAGTGATCCGTGAAGTGAAGGAAGAAACCGGACTGGATGTCCGTGAGACGCACTATCTGTTCTCATTGCCCAATCTGTATCTCTATTCGGGTTTCACAGTACATACGCTGGATCTGTTCTTTGTATGTACAGTTCCTGAACACAACACCCTGAAAGCCATGGATGATGTGGCCGACTGCTTCTGGGTTCCTCTGAATGAAATCTCTCCCGAGGCCTTTGGTCTTCAGTCCGTGCAGAAGGGTATCCGGATGATTCTGGAAGGAAATCTGCTGACTCCGTATCTCAAATAAAAAATAAAAAAATAGGAAGACAGAAAAAAAAAAACAATATATAAGGTGTATATAGCTTTTTTTTCTACTTTTGCGCCCGATATATTTTAATATAATAAATACGATGCAAAAGAATCTGGTTATCGTGGAGTCTCCTGCCAAGGCAAAGACGATCGAGAAGTTTTTAGGATCTGACTACAAAGTTTTATCGAGTTACGGACATATCCGCGATCTGAAAAAGAAAGAATTCAGTATAGATACAGACACATTTACCCCGGAATATGAAATCCCTGATGAGAAAGCCAAACTGGTGAACGAACTGAAAAGCCAGGCAGAGAAGGCCGAAACCGTATGGCTGGCATCCGATGAGGACCGCGAAGGAGAAGCCATTTCCTGGCATTTATACGAGGTGCTGAATCTGAAACCAGAGCATACCAAGCGTATTGTTTTTCATGAAATTACCAAACCGGCCATTCTCTCGGCCATAGAACATCCCCGACAGATAGATCTGAATCTGGTCAACGCGCAGCAGGCACGACGTGTACTCGACCGTATTGTGGGTTTCAAGCTGTCGCCTGTACTCTGGAAAAAAGTAAAACCGGCCCTGTCTGCCGGACGTGTACAAAGCGTGGCCGTACGCCTGATTGTGGAAAAAGAACGCGAAATCCAGCAGTTCAAGAGCGAGGCCAATTACCGCGTAACCGCCCTGTTTGAGGTTCCGGAAAACAAAACCGAAATCAAGGCGGAACTGAACCAGCGCTTCAAGACCAAGGAAGAGGCAATGGCATTCCTGGAAAGCTGCAAGCAGGCTGCCTTCCGCATTGACGATATTGCTACCCGCCCGCAGAAACGTACTCCTTCGGCTCCGTTCACTACTTCAACCCTGCAACAGGAGGCGGCTCACAAATTGGGCTTTACCGTGGCACAGACCATGATGATTGCCCAAAAGCTTTATGAGTCCGGAAAGATTACCTACATGCGTACCGACTCGGTGAACCTGTCGTCACTCTGTATCAACGCCTGCATTCAGGTGATTACAGACTCTATGGGAAGCCAGTATGTAAAGAGCCGCCAGTTCCAGACCAAATCCAAAGGAGCACAGGAAGCGCACGAAGCAATCCGTCCTACCTACATGGATCAGACAGAAATTGACGGTACTCCGCAGGAGAAACGCCTCTATGACCTGATCTGGAAGAGAACCATCGCTTCGCAGATGGCTGACGCGGAACTGGAAAAGACAACCGTTTCCATCCAGTCGGACAAGAGCCAATATACTTTCGTCGCTACCGGAGAGGTCATCAAGTTCGACGGTTTCCTGAAAGTATACCGCGAAACCCGTGATGAGGATGCTGATATAGCAGAAGCTGAAAGCGGACTGCTGCCTCCTCTGAGCATCGGCGAAACCTTGAACCGCAAAGAGGTTACCGCCACACAACGGTTCTCACAGCATCCGCCAAGATACAACGAAGCCAGCCTGGTGAAAAAGCTCGAAGAGCTGGGCATCGGCCGTCCTTCTACTTACGCACCGACCATCAGCACCATACAGCAACGTGAGTATGTGACCAAAGGTGACAAGAGCGGTGAAGAAAAAGAACAGACCACGCTGACACTGAAACAGGATCAAATCAGCGAAAGCACCAAGCAGACCATCATCGGAGCAGAAAGAAACAAACTGATTCCTACCGATGTGGGTATCGTGGTGAACGACTTCCTGTTGCAGTTCTTCCCTGAAATCATGGACTATAACTTCACGGCCGAAGTAGAAAAGCGATTCGACGAAGTGGCCGAAGGAAAGACAGAATGGACCAAGCTGATGCAGGATTTCTATCAGGAATTCTCTCCTCTGGTGGAAAAGACTCTGAACGTGAAATCAGAGCATAAAGTAGGCGAACGTGAATTAGGCAAAGATCCGAAATCCGGAAAACCGGTGTTTGTCAAAATCGGACGTTTCGGTCCGGTAGTACAGATCGGCAGCGCCGACGACAAGGAAAAACCACGCTTCGCCCAGATGAAGCAGGGCCAGAGCATGGAAACCATCACGCTCGATGAAGCACTCGACCTGTTCAAACTGCCGCGTACACTCGGCGAATTTGAAGGTACAGAGGTGAGTGTCGGTGCCGGACGCTTCGGTCCATACATCCTGCACGACAAGAAATATGTGTCTATTCCTGCCGGAAAAGATCCGCTGAGCATTACGCTTGACGAGGCCGTTACCCTGATTCAGGAAAAGAGAAAGGCCGAAGAAGAGCGTCATCTCAAGACATTCGAAGAGGAACCGGAACTGGAAATTCTCAACGGCCGCTACGGTCCTTACCTGGCCTATAAAGGCAAGAATTACCGTCTGCCGAAGAATCTGGCAGAAAAGGCCCGTGACCTTTCTTTGGAGGAATGCATGGAAGTAATCAAGGAGCAGGACGAGAAACCGGCAAAAACAACTAAAGGCAAAAGAACTTATACCAAAAAGAAATGACAAGAATCATCCTCATAGGCTATATGGGGGCCGGCAAAACCACTCTCGGTAAGGCACTGGCCCGCGAAATGAAGGTGCAGTTCTGCGATCTGGACTGGTTCATCGAAGAACGCTATCACCGCACCATCCAGCAGATCTTCGACGAGAAAGGCGAAGCCGGATTCCGTGACATCGAAAGAAAGATGCTCTACGAGGTAGCCGAATTTGAAGATATTATCATTTCCTGTGGCGGAGGAACTCCCTGTTTCTTCGATAACATAGAGTTTATGAACTCCAAGGCGCAAACGGTATACCTCAAAGCCACTCCAGAGATTCTTTTCCAACACCTGAAAATGGGAAAGAACGAACGCCCCTTACTGAAGAACAAGACCGATGAGGAACTGATGCAGTTCATCACAGAATCACTGGCCGCGAGAGAGCCGTATTACAGCAAGGCCGACTATATTTTTGACATTACATTATTAAACAGCATAGATAGAATCAAGGACTCTGTCCGTTTAATTCAGGAACTACTTAACAAAAAAGCAGAATGAGAAAATGGCGTATTGAAGACTCAGAAGAGCTCTACAACATCAATGGTTGGGGAGTGAACTACTTCGGTATCAACGAGAAGGGTAATGTTTATGTTACTCCTCGCAAAGACAGCGTGCAGGTCGACCTGAAAGAACTGGTCAACGAACTGGCCCTACATGATGTATCCGTACCCGTATTGCTCCGCTTCCCGGACATATTGGACAACCGGATCGAAAAGACCAGCACCTGTTTTGAGAAAGCAGCCAAAGAGTACGATTTCAAGGCTGAAAACTTTATCATCTATCCCATTAAGGTGAATCAGATGCGCCCTGTGGTAGAGGAAATCATCAGCCACGGTAAGAAATTCAATCTGGGTCTTGAAGCCGGTTCCAAACCGGAACTGCATGCCGTCATTGCAGTGAACACAGACTCCGATTCTCCAATCATCTGTAACGGTTATAAGGATCAGAACTACATTGAGCTGGCACTGTTGGCACAGAAGATGGGAAAGAGAATCTTCCTGGTGGTAGAAAAGCTCAACGAACTGAACATCATTGCCAAAGTTTCCAAGAAGCTGAACGTAACCCCGAACATCGGTATCCGTATCAAACTGGCTTCGTCAGGAAGTGGCAAATGGGAGGAAAGCGGCGGCGACGCCAGCAAGTTCGGTCTTACTTCCAGCGAGTTGCTTGAAGCACTCGACTTCCTGGAGAAGAACGACATGAAAGAATGCCTCAAACTGATTCACTTCCACATCGGAAGCCAGATTACCAAGATACGCCGCATCCAGACCGCTCTGAGAGAGGCCTCACAATTCTATGTACAGCTGCATAAAATGGGCTACAATGTGGAATTTGTAGACTGCGGTGGCGGACTGGGAGTAGACTACGACGGAACCAAATCCAGCAACAGCGAGAGTTCCGTGAACTACAGCATTCAAGAATATGTAAACGACTGTGTCTATACATTCGTAGAAGCAGCCAACAAAAACAATATCCCCCACCCGAACCTGATTACCGAAAGCGGACGCTCGCTGTCGGCACATCACTCGGTGCTCATCATGCAGGTTCTGGAAACAGCTTCCCTGCCTAAGATGGACGACAACTGGGAACCGGCTCCGGATGCCCACCAGCTCGTGAAGGATATGTACGAAATCTGGGATCACCTGAACCCGAGAACCCTGCTTGAGGACTGGCACGACGCCCAGCAGATCCGCGAGGAATCGCTCGATCTGTTCAGTCACGGAATCGTTGATTTGAGAACACGTGCCGACATTGAGAGCATGTACTGGAGTGTAACCCGCGAGGTAAACATGTTGGCACAAAGTCAGAAACACATCCCGGAAGAACTTTGGACACTGGACAAACTGCTGGCCGACAAATATTTCTGCAACTTCTCTCTGTTCCAGAGCCTGCCGGATTCCTGGGCCATTGACCAGTTGTTCCCGATCATGCCTATCCAGCGTCTGAACGAACGTCCGGAGCGTCAGGCTACCTTGCAGGACATCACTTGCGACTCTGACGGCAAGATCGCCAACTTCGTGACAAACAGTTATCTATCGCACAGTCTGCCGGTGCACACACTCAAACCGGGAGAACCTTATTATCTGGCCGTATTCCTTGTAGGCGCCTACCAGGAAATTCTGGGTGATATGCACAATCTGTTCGGCGACACGAATGCAGTACACATCACTGTAAACGAAAAGGGATACTCAATTGACAAGACCATCGACGGAGAAACCGTGGCCGAAGTACTGGAATACGTACAGTACGAGCCGAAGAAACTGGTACGCCGCCTTGAAGTGTGGGTGTCACGCTCCATTCAGGAAGGCAAGAT
This sequence comes from uncultured bacterium, assembly GCA_905215575.1. Lineage (GTDB taxonomy): Bacteria > Bacteroidota > Bacteroidia > Bacteroidales > Bacteroidaceae > Paraprevotella. The sequence goes on from CAJMQV010000001.1 coordinate 32,638, forward strand.
CTCACTTGAGGAGGGTAAGGAGTTCCTGAACAACTACCGCTCCGGTCTGTACGGTTATACTTATCTGGAATAAAAAGGTATTATGACAATGAAAAAGAAACTTACTGTTATTAAAGTGGGCGGAAAGATTGTTGAAGAGGAAGCTACCCTGAAACAGTTTCTCGACGACTTTGCCCGCGTAGAAGGATATAAAGTGCTGGTACACGGTGGCGGCCGCTCGGCTACCAAAATCGCTGCCCAGCTCGGCATTGAAAGCCGCATGGTAAACGGACGACGCATCACCGACGCACAGACTCTGCAAGTAGTGACCATGGTGTATGGCGGACTGGTGAACAAGAATATTGTAGCCGGACTCCAGGCCCGGGGCGTAAACGCATTAGGACTTACCGGTGCCGACATGAATGTGATCCGCTCACACAAACGTCCGGTAAAGGACATAGACTATGGTTTTGTAGGCGATGTGGATCAGGCCGACGGCGAGATGCTGTCCCAACTGATTGATAAGGGAATCGTGCCGGTAATGGCACCGCTCACCCACGACGGACAGGGACAGATGCTGAACACCAATGCGGATACCATTGCCGGAGAAACCGCCAAGGCACTGGCTCCTTACTTTGATGTGACATTGGTGTACTGTTTCGAAAAGAAAGGTGTGCTGCGCGATGCCAATGATGACGACAGCGTGATCCCACACCTGAATGAGGCCGACTTCAAGAAATATGTTGAAGAAGGAGTTATTCAGGACGGTATGATTCCAAAGCTGGAAAACGCATTCCAGGCCATCCATTCGGGTGTCAGCAAGGTAAACATTACCATGGCTACCGCCATCGACGGCACACAGGGAACCATTATTGAAAAATAATTCAGAAAATATTTCTCTGAAAATAAACGACTTATAAAAAAAATCACAAAAAAATCGACGGGTGAGTGTAACTTTTGTGCCACTCACCCGTCTTTATTATAGAGCAGATGAAAGAAACCAGTTTCCAGCACGATATACTCCCGCTGAAGGACAAACTCTTCAGAACGGCCTTACGAATCACATTGGATACGGCAGAAGCCGAGGACATTGTGCAGGAAACCCTTATCCGAATCTGGCACAAACGGGAAGAATGGAACAGCATGGATTCAATAGAAGCCTACTGCCAGACCATTTGCCGTAACTTGGCTCTGGACCGCACAGCACGACTGAGCAACCAGAACATCAGGCTGGAAGATGCCCAAAGCGACCCCGCAAGTGCCCATACCCCACAGGAAACTCTGGAAAACAAAGACTATCTGCATATTGTGCGACAACTGCTCGAGGAACTGCCCGAAGCACAACAGCAGGTACTGGAACAAAGAGAAATTGAGGGGAAAAGCTATAAGGAGATTGCTCAGACACTGCGGCTCACGGAAGAGCAGGTGAAAGTCAACCTGTTCCGGGCCCGACAAAAAATTAAAAAACGATTCTTAGAGATAGAGATATATGGATTATAAATACATCGAACAGCTGCTTGAGCGCTATTGGAACTGCGAGACTACTCCTGAAGAAGAGGACATCTTGCGCACTTTCTTCTCACAGAAGGAAGTACCGGCGCATCTGCTTCGCTACCGTTCCCTGTTCGTTTACGAGCAGACGATAAAGAAGGCCAAGCTTAGCGATGACTTTGACGAGAAAATCCTGAAACTCATCGAAAGCGAGGAAGCACCGGTCAAAGCGAAGACCATCAGTTTCACTCAGCGCGTGCGTCCACTCTTCAAGGCAGCGGCAGTCATTGCCATTCTGCTTACCTTAGGAAATGCCGCACAGCATTCCTTCAAACAAGAGAACGCCCAGAAAGAATATAATTACGACCATTATCAGGACACCTACAAGGATCCTGAAGTGGCTTATGATCAGGTTTCCTATGCCCTGCAAATGGTAGCCCGGGGGCTGAATGACTCTGTCATCAGCGATTCTACAGCAGCCCTGAGCAGCCAAAAAATAGGAAAAGACCGATAAAGGCGCGCCGTTTATGAAAAAGGCAATGCTAATGCTGGTTATGACCATGACAGGCAGTCTGGTGGCCAGCGCGCAGGACTTTGCTTCGCGGTTTATGATGGACTTCAATAAAGACACCACCATCCGCTGCCAGACTATCAGTCCGAAAATGATGGAACGTCTGGTAGACATGCACCGCAGAAAGAACGACCGCACGGAAGCCCGCCAGCTGATCGCCAAACTGAAAAGTGCACGCATCATTCAGGGAGCAGACAAACCGAAATATTTTCTGCATGCCGAAAAGATGCTCAAGCACAACCGCCAGCGGTTCATTCCGCTGCATCAGTCGACAGCTCATGGCAACAATCAGATCTTTGTCCGCCGTAAGGAGGATTACATCATCGAACTGATTATGCTGAACAAAGACTCGGCCGCCGGAACATTTACCATCGTAAACCTGACCGGCGACATGGACGACGAGTTCATCCGAATACTTTCGGGCAACAAATAAAACGAGATAATTTTTGCTTTATATATTAAAACAAGTTAGTGCTTAATAAAACAATCACGAAACTGTGAAGTTTCAATCTCTCAATTTTTTCATAACATACTAACGTGGGAAAGGGTTGCCGGGAAGGCAGCCCTTTTCTTTTTCTCTTTATCTCCTGAAAACATCATGACGAACCAAACATTTCGTCAGCATCATTCCATAAAATGATCAGCATCATTTTTCTGACAATCCGACGGCAATATATTACAATCCTATTTCAATTCTTAATTTTAAGGCTAAAAGATTGAGAATCGTATTTTTATTATTATCTTTGTAGCATGTGAAATAGTTTTCCAAACAAATACTCTTTTATCCAATCAGAAACTAATATTAATAATCATTTATATCTATGAGAAAAATTACCTTTAGTTTCATTCTATGCTGCATGACCTTAGGGTCTGCAAATGCACAGCAGCCTTTGGGCGGCTTTCTATATGGCATAGAATCACAGCCGGTGGGTACAGAATGGGAAGCCCCGGAAAAATTATCCTTGAACAAGGAACAACCACGCGCCTACTTCTTCTCTTTCGGTGACGTGGAAAGCGCCAAGAAGGTGCATCCTGAAGCCAGCAAATACTGGCAGGACTTGAACGGAACCTGGAAATTCCACTGGGCTCCGAATCCGGACGAGCGCCCGAAAAATTTCTATGAAGCTAACTTTGATGCCGATAATTGGGACGACATTAAGGTTCCTTCTTGCTGGAATGTGGCAGGTATTCAGAAAGACGGTTCTCTGAAATACGGTGTGCCCATCTATTGCAACCAGCCGGTTATTTTCAAGCACACTGTGGCTGTGGGCGACTGGAAAGGTGGCGTGATGCGCGAGCCGAACAAGGACTGGACCACTTACAAATATCGTAACGAGGTAGGTTCTTACCGCCGCACCTTCACCGTATCTGAGGATTGGAAAGACCGCGAAGTATATATCAACTTCGACGGTGTGAACTCTTTCTTCTACCTGTGGATCAACGGCAAGTATGTAGGATTCTCTAAGAACTCAAGAAATACCGCAACCTTCAACATCACCGACTATCTGGTTAAGGGTGAGAACGTAGTAGCCGTAGAGGTATATCGTAACTCCGACGGTTCTTTCCTCGAAGCTCAGGATATGTACCGTCTGCCGGGTATTTTCCGCGACACTTATCTGACTTCTACTTCAAAGGTTGAGGTACGCGACATGAAGATCAATACCGATCTGACCGCAAACGGTGCTTCTGTAGAGGTGAACGCCAAACTGCGCAATCTGGGCAAGAAGGCTGCAAAGGGATATACTCTGAATTACAGCGTGTATGAGAACAAGCTTTATTCAGATGACATCGTAGGTCAGGTAGGACAGCCGGTTGCTTCAGAGAGCTTCACTCTGGAAAAAGACGATAACAAAGCTATCAGCACTAAATTCAATATCGACAACGCCAAGCTGTGGTCAGCCGAAGAGCCTAACCGCTATACTTTGGTTGTTGAACTGAAGGACAAGAAGGGAAAGACTGTAGACGTAGTTTCTTCTTACTTCGGTGTATGCAAGGTAGAAATCAAGGATACCAAGGCCGAGGATGATGAATTCGGACTGGCCGGACGTTATTTCTATGTGAACAACAAGCCGGTGAAGCTGAAGGGTGTAAACCGTCAGGAAATCAATCCGAACAGCGGTAACAGCATCACTCACGAGCAAATGGAAGAGGAGATTATGATCATGAAGCGCGGTAACATCAACCACGTACGTAACTCTCACTATTCTTGCGATCCTTACTGGTACTACTTGTGCGATAAATATGGTATCTATCTGGAAGACGAGGCCAATCTGGAAAGTCATGAGTACTATTACGGCGAGGCATCTCTTTCCCATGTTCCGGAATTCAAGGACGCTCACGTAGCACGCGTTATGGAGTTGGTACACGCTCATGTGAACCATCCTTCTATCGTGATCTGGTCTTTGGGTAACGAGGCCGGCCCGGGTGACAACTTCAAGGCTGCTTACAATGCCATCAAGGAATTCGACACCAGCCGTCCGGTTCAGTACGAGCGTAACAACGATATCGTAGATATGGGTTCTAACCAGTATCCGTCTATCGCATGGACTCGCGAGGCCGTTAAGGGTAAATACAACATGAAATATCCGTTCCACATCTCTGAGTACGCTCACTCTATGGGTAATGCCGGAGGTAATCTGGAGGACTACTGGGAAGCAATGGAGTCAACCAACTTCTTCTGTGGTGCCGCTATCTGGGACTGGGTGGATCAGTCACTCTATAACTACGACAAGACTACCGGCGAGAAATATCTGGCCTACGGAGGTGACTTCGGCGAGAAACCAAACGACGGTATGTTCTGTATGAACGGTATCCTCTTCCCGGGACACAAACCGAAACCAGAATATTATGAGGTAAAGAAGGTATACCAGAATGTAGGCGTTAAGGCCGTAGACATCACCAAAGGACAGATCGAAGTGTTCAACAAGAACTATTTCGAGCCGATGACCGACTTGGAAATGGTATGGTCTTTGTGGAAAGACGGAAAGAAGATTCAGGAAAGCAACGCCTTCAAGGGTCCACGCAACATCCTGGGTCCGCGCGAAAAGGGTAATTACACCATTCCGTTCGACTACAACGCACTGGATGCCAACAGCGAATATTTCGTAAAAGTACAGTTCCTGCTGGCTAAGGATATGCCTTGGGCCAAGAAGGGATATGTGCAGATGGAAGAGCAGCTTCCGGTGAAGAGTGCCGGTCAGTTCGCCAGCATCAAGGAGAGCGCCAAGGGCGACAAGCCGACTTTGTCACAGACTAAGGACAAGAATCTGGTTAAGGGTGAAGGCTTCTCTGTAGTATTCAACAATGCAACCGGTACCATCAACAGCCTGCAATACGGCAGCAAGGTAATCTTTGCCGACGGTAACGGTCCGAAACTGGATGCCTTCCGCGCCATGACCGACAATGACAACTGGGCATACCGCCAGTGGTTTAACAAGGGCTTGAACAACTTGCAGCACAAGGTACTCGATTCTAAGGTATACACCAAGGAAGACGGAACTGTAGTATTGGCCTACACCGTTGAGTCACAGGCTCCATACGGACAGAATATCCGCGACCTGGGTATCAGTTCCGGTAAATACGAAATCACGAAGAGCAAGGACTTCGGTCCGGATGACTTTAAGTTTACCACCAACCAGATCTGGACCGTTTATCCGGATGGTTCTATCGAATTGGAGGCAAACATCAACTCAAATGAACCAAGTCTTGACCTGCCGCGTTTGGGTTATGTCATGAAGACTCCTTCTGATCTGAAGAACTATACTTACTATGGACGTGGTCCACAGAACAACTATAACGACCGTATGAACGGTGCCTTCGTACAGCTGTATAACAGCACCGTACAGGATCAGTTCGTTCACTTCCCGAAACCACAGTCTATGGGTAACCGCGAAGATGTACGCTGGTGCGCACTGACAGACGAGGCCGGTAACGGTGCTCAGTTCATCTCTACTTCAACCTTCTCGGCTTCTGCTTTGCCATGGTCGGCTATGCAGATGGTAGAGGCTCCGCATCCTTATCAGTTGCCTAAGTCAGACGGTAACTATCTGCACCTGGATCTGAAGGTAATGGGTCTGGGAGGTAACAGTTGCGGTCAGGGTGGTCCGTTGGAAGAAGACCGCATCAAGGCCGGCAACCACTCTATGGGCTTCATCATCCGTCCGGTTCAGAAGAATCAAGACATGAGCGAACGTGCCAAGGTTTCTGCTGCCGGTGAAATGCCGTTGGGCGTTGCCCGCGACCGTGCCGGTAAGGTAACCATCTCTACTGAAAAGAAGGATGCCGTAATTTGCTACACATTGAACGGAAGCAAGAAGGTACAGACTTACAGCGAACCTATCAATATGCGCGACGGAGGAACCATCACCGTTTGGCAGAAGGATAATGACAAGCTGAAGACTACCATGACATTCGAGAAGATCGAAAGCGTTCCGGTTGAGGTGATGTATGCAAGTAGCGTGGAAAGCGGCGAGGGTGATCCGGGTCACTTGGTAGACAACGATCCGAACACATTCTGGCACACCATGTACTCAGTAACCGTAGCTAAATATCCACACTGGGTAGACTTGGATTGCGGTGAAGTGAAGACTTTGAAAGGATTCACTTATCTGCCTCGACAGAATAGTGGAAACGGTAGAATCAAGGATTACCAGATTCAGGTAAGTAACGACGGTAAGACTTGGGGTGATGTTCTGGTTAAGGGTTCTTTCGAGAACAATGTGAAAGAAAAACGCGTGATGTTCAGCAAGCCGGTTAAGGCTCGCTACGTTCGCTTCACGGCGTTGAGTTCTCAGGACGGTCAGGACTTTGCTACTGGTGCCGAAATGGGCGTATTGGCTGAATAATAGCCATTAAATATATGAAACAGACCGACTCAAAATCTTTTGAGTCGGTCTGTTTTTTTATCTCTCCCCAATTCCTCCCCTATTTCACGTCCGCTATCTGAAATAAGCCTCTTTTATAATCAACGGAATTGCCCTATATTGTCAACAAAGTATCTATTCAATAACTCAAAAGGCTCTGTCAGACTTCGTAACCAGAAGCCGTGACAGAGCCTTTTATATAACAGAGAAACAAGTTCAGATTCTTGATAAAATCCCGTTTCCACAAAAACAGAATCCCGCAAACTTTTATTCTCTCTTCATTAAGAAAAGAATTTCTTATTCTTCATTAAAGGAAACCGGTGCCTTGCTTTTAAAAGCCTTTCGATAGGACAAAGCCAATCCGACGAAGGCAACAGAAGAACACAGTATCAAAGCGCCTAAACCCCACGGACCGAACCAGTCCATCAGTTTCTGGTCTTCTCCCCAAATAGTGAAGGTAAGTACTCCTATCAAATTATTCAAAGCATGGAGCAGCCAAACGGTCCATACACTGTTTGTACGCCAGTAAATCCATCCGAGCAACAAGCCAAATAGGAATGCGCCGGGAATCTGGGCCGGATTGCCATGAATCACACCGAAAGTCACCGATGAAATCACAATAGCCCATATCGGAAAATAATTCCCTTTTCGCAGAATATCCAGCATACCTTTACGGAAAATCAATTCCTCAACCAACGGACCCAATACCACAATATTCAGAACGCCCAACGGATTAGCCATCAGTCCGGCAAAAGAAGTTTGCAGGATATCCGGCAATCGAAGCAGTTCGGTAAGCCCGTTAACCGGAATAATAGCCAGCAACGTCAATCCCACCAGAAAGGCTGCCTCTTTCATATTCCAGGAATAACGGCGGAAGGTTTCCTTGAAGGGTAAAATCCGGCATCCGAAAAGAAACACAGCAACCAGTAAATTGCTCAACAAAAGAAGCGTCGCCAGCACATCAATGCCTTGCGGATCTATCTGCAAGAAAGAGCAGACTACTGTTCCAAAAACAGAAACAAGTAACTGGGTTCCCAAAAACAGGACAACCAGTCCTAACAATCGCCACCACATACGCATATCATTATCGTTTTAATAATTGTTCCACTTGGATACGATCTTTCCGCAACTGCGTCACCAATTCGTCCTTATTCGAAAAGCGCTGCTCCGGACGCAGATATTTCACGAAGCGTATCGTAAGCTGCTGTCCATACAAGCCTCCGGAGAAGCCTAAAAGATGCACCTCTATGGTCGTTTGCGCCCCGTTGTCCATCGTCGGACGATTTCCGATATTCAGCATACCAGGGTAAGAAGAACCGTCGGGCAAGTCCACCCACACCGCATATACGCCATCGGCCGGAATCAGCTTTTCTTCCGAATCAACCGATACATTCGCAGTAGGAAAACCTAATGCAGAGCCGATATGAAAGCCATGTACTACCGTACCGCTCAACGAATAACAGCGTTGCAGCGCATGCGTAGCAAAATCCAGATCACCGGAAAGAAGTGCCTTGCGTATGGCTGACGAACTGACGTGGTGCCCTTGATCCTGATACTCACAGGACTGCACCACCTCGATACCCAGTTCTTTCCCGTAACGGACATAATCCTCAAAAGTATCGCAAGCTCCATGCCCGAAATGATGGTCATAACCGATCAGCAACACACGCACATGAAGCTGTTGCTGCAACACATCACGCATGAAGTCGTAAGCGGAAAGAGAGGACATCGCCAAATCAAAATGTAACAATACGGCATGATCCGCTTCCGACTGTTCCAACAAAAGGCACTTCTCCCGAAAAGGAGAAAGCAATTGCGGACGATAATCGGCCTGCATCACTTGACGGGGATGACGGTCGAAAGAGATTAACAGCGATTCAAGTCCCCTCTCCTGAGCTAAAGCCGTTACCTGATGCACCAAAAAACGGTGCCCGCAGTGCATCCCGTCGAAAAAACCGATGGTAGCCACCGAAGGGCGAAAGTCATACTGTTCTATAGAGGTAATAATCTTCATATTCTAAGGTTAGGAAATAAATAAAGGCAACCAGTCGTCGGCCTCAGCCGGACAATAGGTCTGTATACCCAAAGCAGAGGCAGCCGCACAGTTGGCTGCCGAATCATCAATAAACAATGTTTCCGAGGCCTCGAGCTGCTCTCGGCGCAGCACTTCCTGGAATATCTCTTTTCCGGGCTTTAACAGTTTCAGGTCGCAAGACAAATAGATATGATCAAAATAATCTTCAGCATGGCCGCCCTGCACCGTAAACAGGTGACGTACGGAATAATCCCAATGAATCGTATTCGTATTGCTCAATAAAAAGATACGATAATGTTCCCGCAACTGTTTCAGTGCTCGCAGACGACGCTCGGGAATGCGCACAAGCATCCGGTTCCAAGCTTCGGCAATCTGCTCGTCTGTGGGCTTTTCTTTCGCAGAACTCATCTGGCGCAATGTGTCCAGAAATTCCTGTGGAGTCGCGGCACCGCTTTCAAGCAAAGCAAACGGCCCACCCTGCACATAATCACGAATATGCTCTTGCACATCAATACCCAACTCGGCAAAGGACTTGATCGTCTGCTGTTTATCTAAATCAACCAAAACTCCGCCAAAATCAAAAATCAGGTTTCTTATCTTTCTATCCATACTGTTTTCCATCAAAAATATTTAGGAATGATGATGCAAAATTACTAATTTTTATTTGCTTTATTCGAGTGAATGTATTAATTTTGCGGACACAAAAAGGAAATATTCCTTTGGACTTGTAGCTCAGTTGGTTAGAGCAACAGACTCATAATCTGGAGGTCCCTGGTTCAAGCCCAGGCTGGTCCACGAAGAGAATCAGGCAGTTACGAATTTCGTAGCTGCTTTTTTTATTTTGTAAACTCATAAAAGAAATCATCACGTCTCCGCATACGATCAAGAATATATTCGAAAACGTCTTTATTTATTCTTCCACAAGAATTCGCTTTTCTACAATACTCTCTTTTCAGTTCTTCCGGAATTTATTCCATTCCCAGCCATCACTTATTTCATTATCTGTGAATAAAATGACTACAAGACCAATACCCACTTTTAGGTAAAATCGGTCTATATAGAGGTGATTTTGCCCTTCAAAAATCAAAAATCACCCAAAAACCACCAAGTATACAAAAATAAATCCGTAACTTTGCTCGTGATACGCAACATTTTCTCAATGATAATACTTTGTAAATGAGCGTTATAAAACTAAAATAAATTTTACGGATTACTAATTTTTCAAGCAGTTGAAATCCATCGGTTTCACCTTGAAATAAATAAAAACATCAGCTGGACAAACCTGTAAATTGATAGGAACAGGTATCTGTTTTTGCTAAGGAAATCAGTTTCTGTGCTGAAAACTGATTCCTATGCTACAATAAATCAACATGCGTTGTTGAAACTGCATGAAACAGACAATCTCAGTTCGCCTATTGACAGAAATAAGAACCACGATAAAAGTATTTAAGTATAAGATCATTTTAAATTATGAATTTTTCCCCCCGAAAGACAGCAAATGTTCTGCTAAAAACCGTGATTGGTCTGTTATTGACTGCCTTGTTCGCAATTTTTGCGACAAGCATCAGTCCAGTATATAATTTCGACGAAGCCAAACCATTCAGTGGTCCGGACATTTTCAATCCTTATGCCGCTCTGAAAAGCGCAGACTCCGTTTCCTGGAAAAGAGCGAACTTTCATACGCATACACGAGTAAAAGGTATTTTCAACGAATGCGAGTACTGGCCGGATGCGACCGACGAGGCATACCGCAAGTTCGGTTATGACATTGTTACCTTTTCCAATCATAATGAACTGACGGTACATCCCTACGACACCGCCCTGCAAGTGAACGTCTATGAGCACGGAATCAACCTGTTCAAATACCACAAACTGGTGTTCGGATGCGAAAAGGTAAACCGCTTTGACCATCTTCTCCCCGTTTTTGCCTCCCAAAAACAATTTCAGCTGGACCTGCTTGGCGCAGAGTCCGATTTCATCCAGATGAATCATCCGCTGAGAACGATTGGCACCTGCAAGGCGCATATGATCCGTCTGTCCGGATATAAGATTATGGAATTAGACAGCGGCAAGAGCACCGAGAACGAATACTGGGACTGGGCTCTCAGCGCCGGAAGATACAGTTTCGGACTGGCCAACGACGATCTGCACTATCCCGACCGCTCAAAGAAGATAGCCGTGCGGTGTAACTTCCTGTATTGCCCTTCTGCAAAATACGAAGACATCAAGAAAACGCTGCTCGGAGGATGCTATTATTCCATGCGCGTTCCAGATTACGGACACGGAGACTGGGAAGTTAAATACGCAAAAAACAAGAACTTGCCCTATATCCAGAATATAGGTCTGGACAGCGCTACCGTATTCATCAGCCTTTCACGTACGGCAGACAGCATCAAGTTCACCGGACAGGATCACACCACATTAGCCATGGTGCGTCATTCTTCACAGGCCCGTTATGACATGAAGCCGGAAGATCCTTATGTAAGGGTTACAGCCTGGTTCCCGGAAGGAGAGGTAATCTATTCGAATCCGTTTGCACGATATGACGCTTCTGTATCGGAAACACCGTATCGTGAACCGGCGCACACCGTAAACATTCCGCTGACAATTCTTTTCAATCTTATGGTTCTGGCCTTGTGTGCCGGAGTAATCGTATTATTCTATAAAGTAATTTTCAAATGGCAGATTTTCTAAAAAACAAAGGCTCACTGGCTGTGGTATCAGCTGTCTTGAGCATTTTTACGCTTATCGCATTTCACTGGCCGTTCTTTCGACTGGTAACTGACAACGTCAAGGGAGATTTAAACGGAGTATTCATTACAGTCAGCCTCATCGTGCTGATGCTTGCCTTGAACTTCTTCTTTTACACTTTGGTATTGTATCTCGGACGCATTGTCGGCAAATGTCTTTTAGCTTTGCTGTTCATCGGAAATGCCATTTGTCTGTATTTCATCAATACCTATCAGGTGCTGATTACCGACAAGATGATGGGCAACGTGTTCAACACACAGTATTCCGAGGCTTCGGGCTTCTTCTCCTGGCAGGCGCTTCTTTACATTCTTTTCTTAGGAATCCTTCCTTGCATGTATCTGTTCATGCAACATATTGACTATGGCAAACCGAAGCGTTTCTTTATCAACACGGGATTGTCACTCGGTCTGGCCCTTATCATCGCATTCGGAAACATGACAAACTGGCCCTGGATCGACCGCCATGCCACCAAGTTGGGCAGTCTGCTCATGCCTTGGTCGTACACTGTAAACTCCATCCGCTTCTACAATGCGGAGAAGAAAAGAAACCGCAAGGCCATTCCTCTGCCTGATGCCAAGATCACCACGCCCAGCAAAGATGTCTGTGTACTGATTATCGGCGAATCGGCAAGAAGAGAAAACTTCTCACTCTACGGATACAACAGACCTACCAATCCGTTGCTCGAGAAAGACAGTGTGACAGCACTGATGGCCGAAGCCGCAGCAACCTATACCACCGCCGGAGTAAAAGCGATATTGGATCACAAGCCTACAAACAAACTGTATGAGATTCTGCCGAATTATCTGTTCCGAAACGGAGTGGATGTTGTGTGGCGCACCACCAACTGGGGAGAACCTCCGGTACATATCGACAAGTATCATAAAGTAAAGGAACTTCAGGAAATGGATCCGAAAGCCGACAGCAAGTACGATGAAATCCTGCTTGCCGGACTGAAGGAAGAGATTCTTTCCTGCGACAAAAACAAGATGCTTGTGATTTTGCACACAAGTACCAGTCACGGCCCGACTTACAACAAGAAGTATCCGGCCAAGTTTGAAGTCTTCACTCCGGTATGTCAAACGGTAGAAATGGCAAAGGCCAACCCCAAGGAACTGATGAATGCCTACGACAATACCATTGTTTACACAGATTATCTGGTACACTCCGTCATAGAGATTCTGAAGGAGATTCCGCAAAGACGCAGCTGCATGATATTCGTGTCCGATCACGGAGAATCGCTCGGCGAGGGAAATCTGTACATGCACGGTGTCCCCATGGCTGTAGCTCCTAAGGAACAGATTGAAATTCCTTTCATCGTGTGGACTTCGGACAAGAATATGAAAGTCCAGAACAAGCAGGAAGTAGGACAGTATCATGTATTCCACAGTATCCTGTCATTCCTGGGAATCGACAGTCCGGTTTATGACAAGGAAAAGGATATCTTTGCCGGAAACAAAAACTGACGGCATTATATTCCGTATGATAACTGATAAAAACAGTCAAGTCTTATGATTCGCATCCTTATATCATTTCTGCTGACGGGTGTCTTTACATGCACCCTTCAAGCCCAGCAACCCAGTGCCACCGCACAAGTGATGGCCAAACAGGGAATGATAGACATTCACGAACTGGCTCCGGATATTCCGGTAAGTCTGATGTATGCACGGGCCGACAATTTCACGGGTCGGGTGCTTTACAAGGACCTCAAAGAGGCTTATCTTCATCCCAAAGCCGCCAAGGCTCTGGCCAAGGCACAGCAGATTCTGAAAAAGTCGCATCCGGAACTCACGCTGAAGGTGTATGATGCCGCACGCCCCATGCACATCCAACAGATTATGTGGAACGTGGTGGCCGGCACACCGAAAAACATTTATGTAAGCAACCCCAAAAACGGAGGAGGCATGCATAACTACGGAATGGCGGTAGACCTGACACTAGCCGATGAGAACGGAGACAGTATCCCGATGGGTACGCTCATTGATCATTTGGGACCAGAAGCACATATCGACAAGGAGGCTCAACTCGTACAGAAAAAGGTGATTTCGGCAGAAGCCAAGCGCAACCGTGAGTTACTGCGCTCAGTAATGAAACAGGCGGGCTTCAAGCCTCTGCGCACCGAATGGTGGCACTTTAATCTCATCTCCCGCGCACAGGCCAAAGCTTATTACAAACCCATAAAATAAGATTTATGTTTCATCAAGATACGTGGGACTTTATCCGCGAACATGCACAGGACGATGTCCGCAAACTGGCTCTGAAACGTCCCGACAATCCGAATGTGGACTTGAAGGAAGCGCTCGTACAGATTGAGGGTTATCAGACGGCACGGAAGAAACTGCCACTCTGGGCAGAGAATCCGCAATTAGTCTATCCGCCGCGCATCTCCATGGAGCAATGCTCGTCAGAAACCACCGCACTCTACAAACAGCAAGTAGTGCGCCGTCTGTTACAGAACCAGAACGGTCCGTTGAGCATGGCAGATATGACCGGCGGTTTCGGCATCGACTTCAGCTATCTGGCTCCGCTCTTCGACCGTGCCTATTACATCGAACAGCAGGAAGTACTCTGCCGCATTGCGGAGCATAACCTGAAAGTGCTGGGACTGGAGCAGGCCGAGGTACTGCATGGCGACGGTGTAAAACGAATGCCGGAGAAAGCTCCGCTCACGCTAGTTTTCATCGACCCAGCACGCCGTGACCAGCAAGGAAAGAAAACAGTGGCACTAAGCGACTGTACTCCCGATTTAGGAGCCATTCAGGAACGTATACGTTCGTGTAGCCGCTTCTGCATGGCCAAACTGTCGCCTATGCTCGATATTCATCAGGCGCTTCAGGAATTGAAAGGAGTAATCGAAGTACATGTGGTAAGTGTGGACAACGAATGCAAGGAACTGTTGCTGATTCTTGCCTCCGGAAAGACTGAAAATACAGCCGAAATTGCAACGGCGGGAAAAAGACAAGAAACAGACTGTAATCTGGCTTCAGTAACAGATAAGACCGAAGAAGTTACTGCAAACAAGCTTGAAGGCGCAAGCACAACCTCAAAATCGGAACGAAACGCCGTAAATAAACCGGAAGAAATACGTATCTGCTGTATCAATCTCCAGAAGGGAGAACAACAGACCTTCGAATATACCGCACAGGAGGAAGCCACGGCCGAAGCGGTCTATACCGACCAGCCGGGCTCTTATCTCTACGAACCGAACACTTCGTTGCTCAAGGCCGGAGCCTATAAATGTCTGTGCACGCGTTTCGGTGTCCGCAAACTGCATCCAAACAGTCATCTGTACACTTCCGACACGCTGTGTGCCGACTTTCCGGGACGGCGGTTCCGCGTTACGGGCAGCCGCACCTTCAGCAAGCAGGACCTGAAACAAATCGCCCGCGATATTCCGCAGGCGAATATTACCATCCGGAACTTCCCGTCAACCGTGCAGGAACTCCGCAAGAAACTGAAAATAAAAGAGGGGAGCGACCGTTATCTGTTCGTCACCACCCTAAAAAACGAACAGCACATCATTCTGGAATGCCTGAAAGCGGAGTAACTCCGTTTTCAGGCATAACTATGCATACCCCCCAAGAAATAATTCACACCGATGTAGGTCATCAATACCGTTAGAAAACAGAACAGCATATAGAGATGGTAACGCACCGGCGAACGGAACACCCGGAATCCGTGCAACGGTACGACATAAAGCA
This sequence comes from uncultured bacterium, assembly GCA_905215575.1. Classification (GTDB taxonomy): domain Bacteria; phylum Bacteroidota; class Bacteroidia; order Bacteroidales; family Bacteroidaceae; genus Paraprevotella. The sequence continues at coordinate 48,025 of CAJMQV010000001.1, forward strand.
GCAGATTGATCAGCGCCCACACTTCTTTGGGATCCCATCCCCAATAACGGCCCCAGGAAACATTCGCCCAAATGGCACCCACAAAGATACCGGCAGCCAGCAAGGCAATACCGGGATAAAGGAACAGACGGGAAAGAAGCAACAGCGACTCCTGTCGTTCTACCAGACGACAGTCCGGCAAACGATGCAATACCTGAAGCAACAGCGACACAATGGCGCACAATGCGGTAAACGACAACAAGGCATAAGCACTCATGATAAGCGACACATGAATGCTGAGCAAAGGAGAAGAGAGCACAGGCACCAGATGCGTCATGACGGGATCCATCTGCGAAAGTCCGGAAACCAACAAAAAGAAACCCGACAACAGAAAACCAAACGATACCAATGCCGGAAAGCGACGATTAAGTAGCACAGACAGCAGAAGCACCAGCCACGCCAAAAGGAGCATCGTTTCATAACCGTTACCCATAGGCAGACGACCGCAAATCACCCAACGGAGCGCAATATGCGCTGTCAGCAGAACAAAAACTCCTCCCAACAATATCCATACGCCACCCCGCATCCAAGGATTACGGACATAAGGAAGCGGACGGTTTTTCAGCAAAGCAAAAATCAGAGTCAGAAACAGAAGTAATCCCACCGTGAGATTTATCTTATAAAGCATTCCGACCACCGGAAACCGATTGTACCATTGTTCCGCACGCAGACGAAACGAGCCGGGCACAGAATCCCCGCCATACTGTTGCTGATAGCTTTTGATCTTGGAAAGCATATCCCGCAATACGGCATCATCTCCCTGACACACTCCATACTCGTAAAGCCAACCGAAGGCTTCATGCACAAAGAGCTGCTGTGCCCGTGGTGTGACAGCGGGCAAAGAATCCACGGGACTGTACCAACGTATCTGACCGTCGGACTGCCTTACGGGAAACACGCGCATCATGCTCCCCTGTCGCATCAAGGCCAGAAGCTGCAGGCGTTCATCCAAATCCACGGCCGCTTTGTTGAGTTTGCTGTGCTTGCCCCGATAATATTCCTCCACATAAGGCAGAAGTACATAATCCCCACCCTGCACCAGTTGGTTTACAGACACATACTTGCCGCGTTGCAGAACCTGCCTCAAACCGTCATCCTTCACACGCACCAACGGCTCGGCATCCCATTCGGCGGCATAAAAAAGAAGACCGGCCATAACCTGTTCGGCCGAATAATGCTGATAACTATTGCTGCCATGCAACTTACGCACCATATCCAAGGCCAATGTCTGCATGGGGCAAACCCGCCCCTGATAGGAAACCAGTAAGCGACCAAACTCTTGCGCCCGATCTTCGCGCAACGTAGGCAGAGCACGCGCTTCCGAGGCCAGCACCAACAAACAACAAAGCATCATGAGGCGGTGCAGACGAGGATTACGCCACAAACTCCGGAAACCGCCTTTCCGATCGCAAAGCATCCAGATAAGCGAAACAAATAGCAGGAAATATCCGGCATAGGTCACCGAAATGCCATAACGGTCTTCATTAAGGCTCAGATAACTCCCTTTTCCGTCGGCATCATAAGAAGTCTGATAAAAACGGATGCCCCGATAGGAAAAGATACGGTTCATGGAAACCGTTCCGGAAACCGGACTGCCGGTCTGCTCTTCTTGAATCGTAAAAGAGGTTTCATAGTCGGCAGGCATCTCGGAACCGGGATGATAGCGCACCGAGAACTGTTCCAGTCTCATCGTAAAGGGTAAACAAGTAGAAACCTTACCGTGGAGCGTTTCTTCCTGAAAAGAGTCTGCCGGCACTCCTTGCCGTAAATGCACCACTCCTCGACGTGCCGTCAGAAAAGTCAGCAAAGCTCCCAAAAGAATCAGCAGCAACGAGGCATGCAAAGCTATCAGCGCCCCACGGAACTTACGACGCAACAAGACAGCACAACCGGAAAAAGCTACCCATCCCCACAACAGGACAAACCACCAGGAATGATAAACATAACGGACCACAAAATCTGTTCCGAACGATTTTTCTACAAAAGTGGCCACAGCCAGCACAACGACCAACACCCATAAACCACCAAATGATAATTTCTTCCAGTTCATACTTCTGCAATTAAAAAGCAGCACCATAGCTGCATGCTTCTCTCTATCTTCCGACTCTGTCTTCATTTGATCGGGATGTTTTTCCCAAACCGTCGGGACAAAATCTCCAATTCATCGGGAGCATTTTTTCAATACTGAAAAAGCCACTGCCTCTTCCGGGGGCAAAACACTACTAAAGACCCCGGAAGTTCTATCAGGCAGTGGCTTCATTAATTTTCTGCTTTCCGTGTTACAAAAGTAAAAGAAAAGAAAAGCTCTGTCAATACACAAAAAAGATGATTCTTCCAGAAACAGTGATGACCGGACTAAAAGCCCGGTCATCCAAAAGTACTCATATTTAGGGAGTAAAAATCAGAAAGGTTCATATTCCGAAATTCCTTCCGGAATCAAGGCCATACATTCCATCTCGACCAGCCAGCCGGGGCGGCATACCGGGGCCCACAAGATAACTCGGGGCACATTCGGAAAGCGCTCCTCAAACATACGGTTCACCAGTTCATAATCGGCCACATCGCGCAAATAAACCAGCATATGGGCCACATCACCGAAACCGGCCTTACCCTCGGCCAGCAAAGCCTCTACATTCTCCCACATACGTTCCACTTGCTTGCGGATATCTCCGGGATGAACCACCTGACCGCGGTTGTTGATGCTGGCTGTTCCCGAAATGAACAGATGGCGACGGTCGCCATAGTCGATATACGTTCCGCGTTCAAAACTTACACCGTACTCGGCTGTGGGATTCAGATGGTCGGATGCATACAGGAACTGCATCTGTCCGTATTTTAGTCCCTCCACGGCATAGGTATCCATCGTAGCCAGTGCCTTGGCATCAGGCTTGCGGCCACAGATGCCGGTGCTGGAAATGAAATGGGTGGCCGTTGTGAGTCCTTTTTCCCAGAACAAGCGGTTTCTGCCAGTAACTACTCCCGCATAATTCACATCCACGTTCTGCACAAAGAACCAGGTGCGCACGCAGTTTTCCAACAAATTCATTCCCCGCTCTTCGAGCAGCGTAGCATAACGGTTCAGCAGATCATAGGTCTGCACCTCGCAATCAGCTCCGGCAGCAGTCATATCTCCACCCCACCAATGGGTGTAGCTGTTGTGCTGGAAAGCGCGCAACTCGCCCGGACAGGCAAATGGCTGCATGTCGGTTTGCAGATAGGCCCAAAGGGCTATCTTACTGCCGTCGAGCGGCGGCTGTTCGATAACGGACACGGCATAAGTGGTATCCTGCAAATACCCGTAGAGTTCTTCCGACTGATTGGCACTGTCGCTCAGGAATACCCGGACAAACACCGGCTGGGCTCCCGCCAATTCTTCACGACACACTCGCACAAAATCGCCGAATACCTGCTTCAGTTGTTCGGAATAAGTGGTAGCACGATCCTGCACATGAATCATCACATGGTGCTCCGACACACCTTCCTGAAACGGGTAAGACTTGATTTCTATATGGTTCTGTTTCATCTTGTTTGATTTATTTTTTACGTTAGTTTACCGGTGCTCCACCGCTTATCCACGCTTTCAGCAACGTAATATCGTTGTCCTTTAAGGTTGTCAACGTAGTGTGGAAAGAACCGGTATCATAATCAGTCAACTGCTTGACCATCAGACTGCCTTCGGCATCTCCCGGCTTGACAATCGGCATGCCGGGCACCTTACTCTCCACATTCACAATGGCCCGGTAACTCTGTCCCTCGCCCAGATTCAGACCACGGGAAAGATTACCGCCGCTGTGACAGTCCAGACAACTCTGATTGAACAACTGCTTCTGCACCCGGTCGTAGGCAATCAGATTGACCGTCACGGCTCCCAGATCCACCCGATCGGAAGAGGAGTTGATTTCCTTTTCGAAGAAAGGATAGATAATCTGATTGTCCTGATCCACCAGAGCCAGCACCACCTGACGGGTATCGTCGGGCACCTGTGTAAGCGATAGCTCAGTAGGTGTTCCCTCTTGTGCCGAAGTAATGACATGAATACGGTTGGGTTGCTCGTCTCCGGGTTGCGTATAGGACATAAAGGCCAGTTTCCGTTCGCGTACTGCGGGAATTGTCTCCACGTGAGTGAAAGAAACGGTGGCCACAATCTCCTTGTTACCACTATCGGACTTCGGAACAATATCCCCGCTGTCGCAAGCCATACAGCATAGGACTGTAAAGACGGCAACACTTATTTTTCTGAGATGCTGTTTCATATACTTGCCTCCTTTTTCTGTAATTAGAAGGTGTATTGCAGCATCACCGTAGCACTGTGATAAGCCATGCCCATATCGTCGTTGTCGCGCTCCAACTGAGTGTCATGTCCCCACTTGCCGATATACTGATACATAGCCTGAAGTTTCAGATTCGTACGGGCAAAGAAATAGTTGAAGCCAACTGCCGGCATATTCAGGAATCCGGCCAGCTCCGTACCGTTACGGTCAAAGAAATCATAGCGGGCGGCCAGTTGCAGCTTCTTCGTGGCGAAGTAACCTAACTGTCCATAGGCACCCCATGAAGTAAAACCGCCTTCGCGCATCATTCTCTTGGTCCAGTTCATACGCAACAGATAGCCCTCGGCACTGACATACCAGCGGTTTTTCAGCCAGGCAAACTCCAGTCCGACACGGAAATCATTCGAACTCTCGCTGTTGCCTTCCACATTGACACTTCCGGACAAGGCGAACAGCAGTTTATCGTTCCGCAAATCGTCCGGATCACCTTGATGAGTAGGCATCACCCCCTTGGGCATGTAAGCCAGACGACCGGCATACAACAGGGAAGGCAATCCCTTATGATCGTCGCTGGTACCCTTGGTGGCGGTGTTCACTCCGATACCGGTTCCGTTGAAAACACCTACTTGATAGCCCACTCGGTTCTTGACCACACCGTGAAGTTGAACGCCCAAATCGAATCCGGTGTAGATACTGGGTTGCACGGCATCCAGGCTCAGATTGGTGCGCACCGGAGTGGTCATGGACGAAGGCAACTGCGGAAACATGGTCTGCCCCAGTGTAGTCAGATAACCCGTTTGGAACGGGGTCTTGAACTTTCCGGCACGGAAGCGCACCGCTTCGCAGAAATTGACATCGAACCACGCCTGCTGTAGCAGCTCTCCGCCACTCTTTGCTGCATTCAGTGCAAAGTTAAAAGTAATTTTATTAAACGCCTTACCGCTGAAACCAATAATTGCGTTCGGAATGGCAAAACCGCTGTTTGCCACACGGTCCACCTCCGCCAGATTCAGATTTTCGTCATCATAATAATTGAAATTGCCCGATGCCTGAATCAAAGCATAAGGCTTGAAAAGGAAGTCACCGGCACGGGTAGAAAAGCTGAATCCCTGCTTTCCGGCCAAAGGTACTACATCACTTTCCACATATTTGTCATCGGCCGATGGGCGGGAACTAGCTGCCACATCTGATCCGTTCCGAGGATTTACTGTGAAATCACGGGTGCTTGGCGTATTATTGTTGTCAGCATTTTGGGCAAAGGCTGGTGTTCCCAGAGCCAGAACTGCCCCCAATAGTATTTTTTTCATATCTTTTTTCTAAACATTTTCAGATGTTTTTCTGATTGTGAACTATAAAATTTACGGCGTTCTTCGGATGATAGGAAGAGTCTTACATGGAAGCGAGTTACAGACTCTCCACAAAGCGGATCAGCGCATCACGGTCGGATTTCTTCATCCGACGGAACTTCTCGCGCGAGGCGGCCCCTTCGCCTCCATGCCACATAATGGCCTCAACGAGATTGCGAGCCCGCCCGTCGTGCAGAAACTGCGTATGACCGTTGACAATGGCCTGCAGACCGATGCCCCACAGCGGTGTGGTGCGCCACTCATATCCGGCCGCCAGTCCCGAAGGATAATGGTCGTTCAGTTCCGGCCCCATGTCGTGCAGCAGATAATCGCTGTACGGATGGATGGTCTGACCGCAGAGCCAGGGCAGCTCCGAACCGTTGATGAGCACCGTCCGTTTGTTGCTGGTATGCAACGTGGGCAGATGACACAGATTGCATCCTGCCTCGATAAACTTCTGTTCACCCAACTGCACAACCGGATCGTCTACATCCCGACGCGCGGGCACTCCCACACACTGCATATACAGATCTACCTTTTCCATATCTTCCGAAGAAACCTGAATCTCATGACCACCGTCACCGTAAATCTGTTCATACTGATCCTGCCCCTGAGAAACCTCTTCGGGATAGCGGTCATTGGTCACCCCAAGATCGGATGAGAAGCCCAGCTCCACCGTCAGATCGGCATGCTGTGCCTTGTTGCCCGAAATGCCCATACGGCGCACGCCGCGTTCGGTAATGTAATTCAGGCGTCCGCTGATGCCATACTCCGGATAGTTGCTCTGTGCCGCCACGCGCTTCATGGTCTCTTCGTCGAGGCTCATCATCTGCCCCATACCCACATGACGCAGAGGGATGCGTACGGACACAATCAGATCCTCGGGAGCGAGCGAATCGGCATACCAGTCAGTAATACGGTAAGAAGGTGTAGCCAGTTCGTATTCTTCCCCGTCGGGAAACTGATACGTCTGATATGTATAAGTTACTTTCAGTTTTCCTTCGGGCTTCACACCGATGATGGATGACTGGTCGTGCAGCACACGACCGTAGTTTCTCAGAAACCCTCCGTCCTTACGGGTAAGATAAATCAGACAGGACGAGAAGCCGGCACTTCCGCTTCCTCCCTCCGTCCACAGCGTACTGGCTGTACGCCCCGTATTGTTATGGCAGCTGCCGCAGGAGAAACCCGCATACATCGGTCCCAGACCTCCCTGCTCGAAACCGTCCATATCGGGAATGCGCCGGTCGTCGTACAGCAAGTCTCCCTGTAGGAACCGGTTGTAGAGTTCGCCCGTAACCCAGGGCGCGTTCGTGTCGTAGGCCGTTTTCGAGTTGTTGAAAATCGTTGCCGTACCGGCAGAGAGTTCTTCATATTTGGCTTTCTTTCCGGTGAGTGTATTGATCATTTCCGTTTCGGGCAGTGTATCCACCTCGCAGGAAAGCAGACACACCGAAAAAGCGATGCACAAGAAACGAAATCCGGCATGGATTCCGTTTCTTGTGATTACCCCAACAGAATGATTCTTTTCGGAAAAAATATCCTGATGTTTCATGTTTTTTGTTTTACTGTATCGTTACCATTCCGTCTTTGATGAATGTTTTTACCTGGCGCGGATTACCGTTTTCAAAGAGCAGAAGCTCCAGTGTGTGGAAGCCCAAAGTGTTGGCACCCATAGACGAACCGTCCTCATTGGCCCAGTCAAAGTTACCGCGCAGGATAGACTTGATGTTCAACTGACTCAGAGGCCATGAATCGAGATGCGGATCAAACTGCTGGTCGGCTACCGGACCGAAGAGGAAAGCCTCGCTGCGCTCCCAAGGAATACGGGTCTGCTTCCACTGCTGGCAGGCTGCATCCAGATTTTCTTGAGTCGGATTCTGTGTATATTTGCTTACCGCCTCAACCAACTTTCCGGCTTCGTTTTTCAGGTTGGTATAAGTCGGAATCACGGTACGGTCCACATAATTGGTTACAACCTGATCGGCAACGGTTTCACTGATGGCTTCTACCGCACCATTCAGCTGCTCCAGACTTTGAGCCAATGTACCGATAGTGGCGATGGCTTGTTCCACCTGCGGACTCTTGATGTTATTATTGGCATAAGCCAACACCGCATCACGGAAGCAACCCTGCTCCTTTGCCGCCTTCAAAGCCTGATGCGAAGCTTCGATATCGCTCTTCACCTGCTCAGCCAAAGTAGCGTTCACAGCCTTCACTGCCGCATACAGACTGGTTGTCTCGTCACGGTTGTCCTCCGGACCTCCTAGATAAGCGTTCTCGATGGATTCGATGTTGTCGTCATAGTCTGTATATGAATTGAAACTGTACCATGATTCCACACCGTAAACATTCTTCTCGTTATAAGGAGCCGCTATCTTCTGTTCCGATACTTCGGTAGCGATATCCACACTGGCCGCAATGATGGTCTGCAAACAGACTTTCGCATTCGGATATGTGCTGCCGGCCTGATGTTTCTTAAACAAATTGCCGTAACCGTCGGCCAGCATGGCCGGAATCTCCAGCTCTTCTACACGACTCGCTTCGTCAGCCAGAAGATTGTTCGTACCCTTCCACAAGGCATAGATGCTGAACGCGTCACGCTCCAATACTTCCGACACCACGCGAGTATAACCCGAATAGTTACTCCAGGTGGCTTCGATAGTCTGGTTTCCGGCACCGCCTCCGCCATTTCCGTTTTCAGAATTCTCACTACAAGATGACATTCCCAATGTGACACCGCCAACGACCGATGCCAACAACAAATTCTTTAATGTTCTCATTTTTTATTTGATTGATTTGATTCTTCTGTTTATTTGCTCCAGAACCATCCGGCATAGGCGATACCAATCTGGAAAGTGTTCTCCGGATTGAAGTTTCCATGGTCAATAATCCGGTGATTATAATCGGCCTTCAGCACCAAACCGGGTACAGGACTGTAGTTGATTCCTGCTGAAATCAGTCCCACATTCAGACGTTTGTCCGACACGACGGTACCGGTCTGCTCATTAGTCATCGTATTGTATTTCTCATATTTGACATAAGGTGTCAGCATCGTGCGGTTGCGGAAATGACGTCCTACGTTATATCCAACTTCCGCGTGCCAGGTATAAGCATTCTTGGCCACCGGCGTTCCGGGGTATCCTGTGTACTTGTTCGGACGGAGCTTGTTGATTTCCGTGGCATCGCCTACATAACCATAAAGCACATTGGCCCGTGCCGTAACACCATATCCTTTATATTCGGCATCGGCCGAACCGATCAGCACCGTACCTTTAAACTTTGTTGTGGTCGAAGGATTCGTGGCATTACCGTTGATACGGGGCGCATAATATCCCGAAGCGCCGATGCGCAATCCCTTTATACCACGGTAATCCAGACGAAGCACATAAGCGGGATTCTTCATCTGTGTCTTCTCAAAACGGCTTTGCATGCCCGACTGTATCCAATTCTCTGAACTGAATCCGTAAGGGTCCAGACCACTCACGATCATGGCCTGATAACCCAATCCTTTAAACTCACCTAAAACAGCCAGACCCGTTTCGTGCCAAGTGCAGGGGATAATCGTACTTTCTCCCTCGGGACGTGTGGCTCCGAAGAAATTGATCGGCTCATGGTGCGTATTTGTCAAGCCTACCGGCACCACCATATGACCGGCACGGATAGAAAATGCTTTATTAAATACCTTCGTTATATGAAACTGCTCCAAAGCAACTTCACCGCCTTTCTCAAATTCGTACTCATATTCGGTATTCTCTCCATACTCCACTTCTACGCCTGCTCCGGTACCTCCATATTCAAACTCTATCTCCGCTCCTAAAATCCACGAAGGCGAGAACTTGTAATCCAAAGCCAAAACAAAGCGGGGAACGGAAATTTCTCCACGACGGTCAGTCGGAGAACCGCTGCCATTACCGCCAAAACGATACGGACCATAATCAAAATTCTGATAAAGCATCTCACCATATCCGCCAAAACGAAACTTTCCATATCCATCCATATCCTCGGATACAGTCTGTTTCTGTGCAGTTGTGGTATTAACTGTTTCTTCAGCCTTTGCCTGACTTTGAAAAGATCCCAAACAAAAAGTCAGTAAAATTACACTTACGCTCTTTTTCATTTTTTTATTTTTTATTGCGTCGCAAAGGTATGGAGCTTGTTAAAATTAACCAATACACAAAAAAGATGAAAAATACACCACCTACTGATGAGGTTTTTAAAGAGGCTTAAGCAAGCTTTTACCTAATTTTTAGTTAAAAATACCCAGTCATGGCGATTGACCGGAACAAATAAAATTCACTCCTTTGCAATCGCAAAATTATCAACCTCATCAAAATGAAAAAGGAATACAAAGAAACGGACCGTATGGAAGATATCATATGTAGCGACCATCATATTCTTCCGATTATCAATAGCTTTGGGTTTACCCTTGGATTCGGAGAACAAACAGTCAAAGAAGCCTGCCAAAAACAGAAAATCGATATTACGACTTTCATTTCCGTTATCAATTTTGTTCGCAATCAAGAATATGATCCAAACCAAGCCTCCTCCTTTCCTCCCAATATGTCCCTGCGCACCTTGCAAAACTATATACAAAGGTCACACGACCACTTCCTACATCATCGTCTGCCCGCAACACGGAGACATCTGATCGAAGCCATTGATTGTTCTGGTGATGATAAGATTCCTTACTTGTTTCTTAAGTTTTTCGATCTGTTTTCAACCGAAATAGAACGACATGCCACATACGAGAAAACTCACATACACCCGTATGTAGATCAGCTCCTACAAGGAATCCACCTTACCCAAAATCATAACATCCAACTTTTAATGAAGAAACAAAAAGAACACCATGACATCATCCGAAAAAAAATATCAGACCTGACTCACACTATCGTAAAGTACTACAAAAACCAAAAGAAAAACCAGATAATGAATGATGTGCTTTATGAACTTTTTATCATGAAAGAAGACTTTGAATATCATAGTCTGATTGAAGAACGGATTTTTACAGCATGTGTGCATACTTTTGAGGAAAAATCACAATCATCTTCAGAGTATAAAAAAAACATACATCCCGCATACCCCACAAAAACACAAACGTCCTTTGATTTGTTGAGCAAAAGAGAAAAAGAAATCATCTGTCTGGTAACCCAGGGATTATCCAATAAGAAAATTGCCGACCAACTGAATATTTCCATCAATACCGTGCTGACACATCGCCGGCATATCAATAAAAAACTGGAAATACATTCACCTACCGAACTGACCATTCACGCCATTCTCAACGGAATGATTTCCATTCATGAAACAAAGTTATGTAATAAGGTATAAAAATAAAAAGGGAAGCCGTTGAATCGGCTTCCCTTTTAACAAGATATGAAATAACAATTACTGAACTCTATAGCGTGTTTCTTCGATACGGAACTTCTTGGTAACAACCTTTTCTTTCTTAGTTCCTTCACCAGTAACCACTGTGATACTTACACGGTTCTTATCATTCTCAGCAAAAGGCTGTACGGTATCACCCTTAGATTCGGCTGTAATGATGTTTTTGTCTACACCAGCCTTAACCAGAGCGTCTACCACATTCTTAGTACGTTCCTCAGAATACTTCATATTGATCTTCGGATTACCTGTACCCTTATCAGCGTAGCTGGTTACAGTAATCTTACAGTTCTTATGATTCTTGATGAACTCAACGATCTCATTGATCTTAGCCTGTGGCTGAGGTTCTGCCATAGTAATCTTATAATAGATCTGGCTTTCGAGTTTCTCCTGTACCGGTACATCCTTATAGGTAATATCATCATACCATACAGTGTCCTTGCGAGTTTCCCAAACTTCCTCTACTACAGGAGCCGGCTGTACCTTCTTGTCCTTGAAACCAAACTTGAAGATCAAGCCCAAAGAAGCTGTAAACTGCCAGTCATCACGAGATTTAATCTGAGAATTGTATTTATCTGACAAGCTGTTTGCTGCTACTTCCAGGTTCAAACCGAAGTGCTTTGCCAGATTCAAGTCGAACAACATACCCACGCGAGCATTATGTGACAACAGATCCTTATCCCATGCCTGTGAGAAGTTTGTCTTACCGGCGCTGTTCAAGGCGAGCAAGTCATCGTTATCCCATGCATAGTTCAAACCGATACCACCAAAGAACACTACATTAAAGATGTTGTCATCTCTTTTAGAGAACAGGTTGGTCAGATTCAACATCAAATCCAAATCACTGGTCACATACTTATAATCATAGGTTTCGTTAATGGCCTCAACTCCACCTTTATTCTGATAACCGCTCACATGCAAACGGGTTCCGACTACCGGAGTGAAGTAACCTCCGAAAGATACTCCATACATAGGAGTAATCAGTTTGGAAACCTTATAATCAGACAACGTAAACTGACCTCCACCATGCAGTCCGAAGAACATGTGAGGATAAGATTTATAATTCTTCTCAGTTGCTGTGTCCTGTGCCAAAGCAGCCTGTCCGCATCCGAACATCAAGGCAGCAGCCATACATAAAAATTTAAACTTTGCCATAATATATTATTTTAAAAACATTCTAGGTCTAACAAAAGTAAAATATTAATATTTGATTAGCAAATATTTTCTTTTTTTTCTGCCAAAAATAAGTTTTTTACCGGCATTTTGGTCTTTTTCAAGGGCATAACACCCCCCTTTGGATAAAAAAAACTATCTTTGTCAATTAATCATCAATAAAGATATAAACAGCTATGTCCGAAGTCATTATTAAAAAAATTACGAGCCGGAAGGAGCTAAAGGCTTTTATACGATTCAATTACGAACTCTATAAAGGCAACGCCTTTGCCGTACCTGATTTTTACGAAGATACCTTAGATACCTTCAATCCAAAGAAGAACGCCGCCTTTGATTTTTGTGATGTAGACTATTTTCTGGCATACAAAGATAACAAAATTGTAGGCCGCGTGGCAGCCATCATCAATAAGAAAGCAAATACCACTTGGAACGTGCAGGACGCACGCTTTGGCTGGATCGATTTCATCGATGATCCGGAAGTGTCAAAAGCGCTGCTTCAGGCTGTTGAGCAATGGGCCAGAGAACATCAGATGAAACGGGTTGTCGGTCCGCTGGGTTTCACGGATATGGACCCGGAAGGTATGCTCATTGACGGTTATGACCAATTGAGTACCATGGCCACCATCTACAACTATCCGTATTATCCCAAACACATGGAAATGCACGGCTATGAGAAAGAAATAGACTGGGTGGAACGTAAGGTTCGTGTTCCGGATTCAGAACATGAAGCTCGCTCCGGCAAATATTTCCGTGTAGCCGAAATCAGCGCCAACCGTTACAATCTGCATGTACGTAAGTTCAAGAGCGTGAAAGAAGTACGTGAAGGCGGCTACGGATACAAGATTTTTGATGTTGTCAATAAGGCATACGCCCCACTCTACGGTTTCTCTGAGATGAACAAACGTCAGATTGACCAGTATGTCAATGTATACCTGCCGCTGGTTGACTTGCGTCTGGTTACCGTAATCGAAACGGAAGACAACCAGCCGGTAGCAATCGGTATCGGTATGCCTTCATTGTCTACCGCCTTGCAGAAGGCTCATTCCCGCCTGTTCCCCTTCGGATGGATTCATCTGGCCAAAGCATTATATCTGAAACATTCCGACATTGTAGACCTTCTGCTGGTTGCCGTATTGCCGGAATATCAGAACAAGGGTGTCAATGCCATGCTGTTTGCCGACCTGATTCCGATTATCCAAAAGATGGGATTCAAGTTTGGCGAGACACACCCTCAGCTCGAAACCAACGACAAGAGCCAGGGACAATGGGCATATCTGGATGCTGAAATCCACAAGAAAAGACGCTGCTATCAGAAGACGATTTAACCACGGTTCTTATGGAAGAAAATAACGAAGAAAAAGAAGGGCTGATTCAAGAGGCTCCCGTGGCTTATACCGACGACAACATCCGCCACCTTTCCGACATGGAGCATGTGCGTACCCGTCCGGGTATGTATATCGGAAAACTGGGCGACGGATCGCAGTCGGAGGACGGTATTTATGTGCTCTTGAAAGAGGTCATCGACAACAGTATCGACGAATTCAAGATGAATGCCGGCAAGCGCATTGAAGTTACCTTGGAGGAGAATCTGCGCGTCAGCGTGCGCGACTACGGTCGCGGTATTCCCCAGGGAAAACTGATCGAGGCGGTAAGTGTACTGAACACAGGAGGTAAATACGACTCCAAGGCCTTCAAGAAAAGTGTCGGCCTGAACGGTGTCGGTATCAAGGCGGTAAACGCTCTGAGTACGCACTTCGAGGTGCACAGCTATCGTGAAGGTACCGTACGCAAAGCAGTCTTCGAAAAAGGTGTACTCATCAGCGACACCACTGAAAATACCGAAGACGAAACCGGAACCTACATTTATTTTGAACCGGACAACGGATTGTTCAAGCATTATCAGTTCCGCCATGAGTTTGTAGAGAACATGCTGCGTAACTATACGTACCTGAACACCGGACTGACCATTATGTTCAACGGACGCAGAATCCACTCACGCAACGGCCTGGTGGACCTGCTGAACGACAACATGACCAACGACGGACTTTATCCCATCGTACATCTGAAGGGTGAAGACATTGAAATTGCCTTCACACACACCAACCAATACGGTGAGGAATACTACTCGTTTGTCAACGGACAGCACACCACTCAGGGAGGAACACATCAAAGTGCCTTCAAGAAACATATTGCCGAAACCATCAAGGAGTTCTCGGGCAAGAATTTTGATTTCGGAGATATCCGAAACGGTCTGGTGGGCGCCATTTCCATCAACATTGAGGAACCGCTGTTTGAGAGCCAGACCAAAATCAAATTGGGATCACTGACAACCATTCCCGACGGCGGTATCAGCATCGACAAGTTTATCGGTGATTTCGTCAAGGAGCAGGTGGACAATTATCTGCATCGCAATCCGGACATTGCCGAGGTAATCATCCAGAAAATCTCGGAAAACGAGAAAGAAAGAAAAGCCATGGCCGGTGTGGCCAAACTGGCGCGCGAACGCTCCAAGAAAGCCAATCTGCACAACCGAAAATTGCGTGATTGCCGCATTCACCTGAACGACCAGAAGACTTCAAAGAAGGACGAAGAACTGGAGAACGATCCACGTCTGGAAAGCTCCATCTTCATTACCGAGGGAGATTCGGCTTCCGGTTCCATCACCAAGAGCCGGAACGTAACCACCCAGGCGGTGTTCAGCCTGCGCGGAAAACCGCTGAACTGTTACGGACTGACCAAGAAGGTGGTTTACGAGAACGAGGAGTTCAATCTGCTTCAGGCCGCGCTGAACATTGAAGACGGACTGGACGGACTGCGCTACAACAAAGTGATCGTGGCTACGGATGCCGATGTAGACGGTATGCACATCCGCCTGCTGATGATCACCTTCTTCCTGCAGTTTTTCCCCGATCTGATCAAAAAAGGGCATGTTTATATCCTGCAGACTCCATTGTTCCGTGTGCGCAACAAAAAGAGCAAATTGGGGAAAAACAAACTCCGTGAAATAGAAGAATACATCTCCGGACTGGAGAAAAACAAGGGAGTGGTGCTTTCCAACCGCTCGGACTTCATCACGCAGTATTGCTACACTGAGGAAGAACGCCAGGCGGCAGTGGAGATTCTCGGACCGGACCCGGAGATCACCCGATTCAAAGGACTGGGAGAGATTTCGCCCGACGAGTTCAAGTATTTCATCGGTCCCGAAATGCGTCTGGAGCAGGTATCCCTCCAGAAAAGCGACCAGGTAAAGGAATTGCTGGAATATTATATGGGCAAAAACACCATGGAGCGCCAGAATTTCATCATCAACAATCTGGTGGTTGAAGAAGATCCTACATTTGAAGAAACCGAACAAGAATGAGAACTGCTATATTTCCCGGAAGCTTTGACCCTTATACCAAAGGGCATGATTCCATAGCCCGCAGAGGGCTGCAACTGTTCGACCGCATCATTATCGGTGTGGGCATCAACGAAAAAAAGAAAGGCATCATGGCAGTGGAGAAACGCATTCAGGCCCTGAAGAACCTGTACCGCAACGAACCGCGCATATCCGTAGAAGCATACAGTGATCTCACTGTGGATTTTGCCAAACGCAAGCAGGCAGATTTCATTCTGAGAGGCGTGCGTTCACACAAGGATTTTGAATACGAACTGGCCATTGCCGACGTCAACAAACGGCTTTCCGGTATCGAAACCGTGATTCTGTTCACAGAACCCGATCTGGCCTGCATCAGCTCTACCATCGTGCGCGAACTGATGCACTTCGGACGCGACATCACGGAATTTCTGCCCGAAGGCTTTATCATAGAAGAATAAACAGTATGATTATGAAAAAGAACATCTGTCTGTGTCTGCTCGCGGCCTTGTGCTGTCTGCCGACATGGGCACAACAAAAAAATGCGGCCGGAGCCTACGAAGCTTCCATCAAAAAGCTTTATATGGCTCATCTGGCCATCAGCAGTCTGTATGTAGACACGGTCAATACCGACAAACTGACCGAGGATGCCATCGTGGGCATGCTCAAGGAACTTGATCCGCACTCGGCTTATTCCAACGCCAAGGACACCAAGTCGATGAACGAACCGTTGCAAGGTAATTTCGAAGGTATCGGAGTGCAATACAACATGCTCGACGACACACTCTTTGTCATACAGCCCGTAAGCAAAGGCCCTTCGGAGAAAGCCGGTATTCTGGCCGGCGACCGCATTATTTCCGTAAACGACACTGCCATTGCCGGCGTGAAAATGAGCCGCGAAGAAATCATGCGTCGTCTGAAAGGTCCCAAGGGATCTATTGTACATTTAGGTGTGATGCGCAACGGAATCGATGAGGTGCTGACCTTTGATGTGAAGCGTGACAAAATCCCGATGACCTCGGTAGACGCGGCCTATATGGTCACCCCGCAAACCGGACTGATCCGTATCAGCAGTTTCGGTGCGAAAACTCACGACGAACTGCAGCAGGCGATGAAGAAGCTGAAAGGCCAGGGCATGAAAAATCTGATTCTGGATCTGCAACAGAATGGAGGAGGCTATCTCGGAGCCGCCATTGACATTGCCAATGAATTTCTGGAGCAGAACGATCTGATTGTATACACCCAAGGACGCCGTGCCCCTTATTCAGAATATAAGGCCAAGGGAAACGGAAGCTTCAAGGACGGAAAAATAGCCGTACTGGTAGATGAATATACCGCTTCGGCCGCCGAGATCGTAACCGGTTCCATTCAGGATCACGACCGTGGAGTCGTTATCGGCCGACGCACCTTCGGAAAGGGACTGGTGCAGCGTCCGCTTGATCTGCCCGACGGATCGCAGCTGCGCCTCACCATTGCCCGCTATTACACTCCGGTGGGACGATGCATCCAGAAACCATACGAAAACGGCAATCGCACTTCTTATAACATGGATGTGATCAACCGCTATAATCGTGGCGAACTGGTGAACGCCGACAGCATACACTTCCCCGACTCTCTGAAATACAAGACTCTGAAGAAAGGACGCATCGTGTATGGCGGCGGAGGCATCATGCCCGACTATTTCATTCCTCTGGACACAACCAAATACACTAAATACCACCGCGAACTGGTGGCCAAGGGTATTGTCACCAACACATCACTGAAGTATAGCGACCGATATCGCAAGCAGATTCAGAAGAAATATAAAGACTTTGATTCATTCTTGAAGAACTTTCAGGTGGGCGAAGAAGAAATGGCCATTCTGAACGAAGAAGCCGAAAAGCGGTCGGTTAAGCCTAAGGACGAAGAAGAACGCGCCAAGACACAGCCTCAGCTGAAACTGCAACTCAAGGCGTTGCTGGCCCGCGACCTTTGGGATATGTCGGAATATTTCCAGGTGATGAATCAGGACAACGAAGCCGTGAAAAAGGCCGTTGAGCTGCTGGAACAGAAATAAAAAAATGAAAACACGGAAGCAACCTCAAAAAACGGTCGGGACGAAATAGAAAAATGATCGGGATCAATCTGAAAATTGGTCCCGATCATTTTTTATATATACCAAGCATCACTTTTCCATCTCCCGACGCAAGGTCAAAGCCTTGTCCTCGGCAGCTTCCATAATCTCGCGTTCGCCCGGTCCTTTGTCGTTGATGCCGCACAAGTGCAGAATGCCGTGAATAATCACACGGTAGAGCTCCTCTTCATAAGTAGCTCCCACCAGCTCGGCATTGCTGCGCACCGTGTCCAGACTGATGAAGAGGTCGCCCGAAATGCGGTCGCCTTCGCAATAGTCAAACGTAATGATGTCCGTGTAGTAATCGTGCTGCAAATACTGGCGGTTCACCTCCAGAATTTTCTCATCATCCACGAAGATATAGGCAATCTCTCCCACTCTCTTGCCATAAGTGGCGGCTACCGCCTTTACCCACTCCGTGTTCTCGCGCTTTTTGATATCGGGCATGCGCACTCCCTCTGCATGATAAGTAATCATATTCTTTTTATCTGTTTAGTCAAACAAACTTCCCAAACTGCCGCTCTCGTAACGGTTCATTCCCAAATGACGATAGGCCAGATCGGTCACCTCACGCCCACGCGGAGTGCGCTTGATGAAACCTTCCTTAATGAGAAACGGTTCATAAACCTCTTCCACCGTACCGGCATCTTCGCCAATGGCAGTGGCAATGGTAGAAATTCCCACCGGTCCGCCCTTGAACTTGTCAATGATCGTGAGCAGAATCTTGTTGTCAATCTCATCCAGTCCGAACTGGTCGATATTCAATGCTTCAAGTGCATAGCGGGCTATCTCCACGTCAATGCTTCCGGTTCCCTTCACCTGGGCAAAGTCACGCACGCGGCGCAACAGGGCATTGGCGATACGGGGAGTTCCGCGGCTGCGTGAAGCAATCTCACCGGCAGCCTCCCAGGAAATCGGTACGTTGAGGATACCCGACGAACGCTCTACAATGCGTGCCAACACATCGGTATCGTAATATTCCAGATGCAGGTTGATGCCGAAACGGGCACGCAACGGGGCCGTCAGCAATCCGCTTCGGGTTGTGGCTCCGATCAGCGTAAAGGGATTCAGATCTATCTGGATGCTCCGTGCCGAAGGTCCCTTGTCGATCATAATGTCAATACGGTAGTCCTCCATAGCCGAATAGAGATACTCTTCCACCACCGGGCTCAGACGATGGATCTCGTCAATGAAAAGCACATCATTCGGTTCCAGCGACGTGAGCAGTCCGGCCAGATCGCCGGGCTTGTCCAACACCGGACCGGAAGTGATTTTAAAGCCCACTCCCAACTCATTGGCAATGATATTACTCAATGTGGTCTTACCCAATCCCGGAGGGCCATGCAGCAAAGTATGATCCAAAGGCTCGCCACGATACTTGGCAGCCTCGACAAAAATACGCAGATTATCCACCACCTTGAACTGTCCGCTGAAGTCTTCGAAGCGCAGCGGGCGCAAAGCGTTCTCGAAATCCCGTTCACCGGTATTCCGCTGTTGTTGTCTTATGTCAAAATCTTCTTCCATCTCGTCACAAAGATACAACAATAAACAGTTCTCAGCAAAAAAGACAGCGTTTATCATAAAAGCGCTGTTTATTAACAGAAAAAAATGTAACTTTGCCCCCTGATATTCATCAGAAACTCCCGATTATGGTGCTTAATTATATCTGGATTGCCTTTTTCGGCATCGCTTTCCTTACAGCATTGGCCAAACTGGTTCTGTTTGGCAACCTGGAAGTATTCCCGTCCATCATGGATGCCACCTTCTCCAGTTCCAAAACCGCTTTCGAAATCTCACTCGGTCTGACCGGTGTCCTTTCCCTGTGGATGGGCATTATGAAAATCGGTGAAAAAGGAGGACTGGTCAATGCGCTGGCCCGGTGGCTATCGCCTCTGTTCATCAAGCTTTTTCCCGATCTGCCCCGGAACCACCCGGTCATCGGCAACATATTTATGAATCTGGCAGCCAATATGCTCGGTCTGGACAATGCGGCCACGCCGCTCGGACTGAAGGCCATGGAAGGTCTGCAGGAGCTGAATCCGAAAAAAGACACGGCATCGAATCCCATGATTATGTTTCTGGTGCTCAATACTTCGGGACTAACACTGATTCCGGTGAGCATTCTGGTGTATCGTGCCCAGATGGGAGCGGTACAGCCTACGGATATTTTCATCCCCATTCTACTGGCCACCTTCATGTCTACCCTGGTCGGCATTATCGCCACAGCTCTTTATCAGAAAATTTCGCTGTGGAACAGAACCATCCTTACCGCTTTGGGCGGATCACTCCTGCTGGTAGGACTGCTCATCTGGGGCTTCAGCAGTATGGACCGCGAGCAGATGAATGCCGTGAGCACTACCGTGGCCAATGTTTCGCTATTCTCTATCATCATGGCCTTTATCGTAGCCGGCGTGCGGCATAAAATCAACGTATATGATGCCTTTATCGAAGGAGCCAAAGACGGTTTCTCCACCGCTGTGCGCATCATCCCCTATCTGATTGCCATTCTGGTGGCAGTAGGTGTATTCCGTGCCTCGGGTGCCATGGATATGCTGACCGACGGTGTTGCCGCCCTGTTGCGTTGGTTCGGTGCCGACGACCGCATTGTGGGAGCCTTGCCTACGGCTCTGATGAAACCGCTGAGCGGAAGCGGAGCGCGCGGCATGATGGTGGATGCCATGCAGACCTACGGTGCCGATTCGTTTGTGGGCCGTCTGAGCTGTATTTTCCAAGGCTCTACCGACACCACGTTCTACATTCTGGCCGTATACTTCGGCAGTGTGGGCATCCGCAAGACCCGCCATGCCGTGACCTGCGGTCTGCTGGCCGATGCCGCCGGAATACTGAGCGCCATTGCCGTGGCTTACTTCTTCTTCGGATAATACAAGGATAAACGAGTTATAACTTAAAGATATTTATTTTATGGCAGAACTAAAATCTGTGGTGAAAGACACCGCAATTTATGGACTGAGCAGCATCATCGGACGATTTCTGAACTATCTGCTCGTACCGCTTTACACAGCCGTACTGCCGGCCGGTTCCGGAGGTTATGGCGTGGTGACCAACATTTATGCCTATGTGGGACTGATTCTGGTGATCCTGACCTTCGGTATGGAAACTACATTCTTCCGCTTCGCCAATAAGGAAGGCGAAAAGCCACTGGTGGTTTATTCCACGACTCTGATTATCGTAGGCACCATCTCGCTGTTCTTCCTATGTATGGTTTTAGGCTTTCTGCCTCAAATTTCGCAGGCAATGGGCTACGCCGCCCATCCGGAATATATCGGCATCATGGGAGCCTGTGTAGCTCTGGACGCCTTTCTGGCTATTCCGTTTGCGTGGCTCCGCTATCAGAAAAGACCGATAAAGTTTGCCGCACTGAATCTGTTGTTCATCTTCCTGAACATCGTGACCAACCTGCTTTATTTCCTGGTATTGCCCAAACTCTATCCGCTCTATCCGGACGTTATCGGACTTTTCTACAACCCGGGAGTCGGTGTTGGCTATATCTTCGGACTGAATCTGGTGTGCAAGGCAGCCATCGTGGCTTTCTTCATCCCGGAACTGACGGGATTCAAATACATTCTCGATGTAGCACTGATGAAACGCATGCTTCGCTACTCCTGGCCGATATTGGTGCTGGGAATTGCCGGCATTCTGAATCAGACCGCCGACAAAATCATCTTCCCGCTGGTTTACGGCGATATTCAGGAAGGACAGGTGCAATTGGGCATCTATGGTGCCTGCGTAAAAATAGCCATGATCATGGCCATGATTACCCAGGCTTTCCGGTATGCCTACGAACCGTTTGTATTCGGCAAGTCAAAGGATCAGGACAGCAAGACGACATATGCCAAAGGAATGAAGTTCTTCATCATCTTCACCCTGCTGGCATTCCTGTGTGTCATGGCCTGGCTGGATGCCTTGAAGTATATCATTGCTCCCGGCTACTGGGACGGTCTGCGGGTGGTACCGATTGTCATGGCCGCAGAAATCATGATGGGTATCTACTTCAACCTGTCTTTCTGGTACAAGCTCATTGACAAGACCATCTGGGGCGCCTGGTTCTCTCTGGCGGGATGCGCCGTGCTGCTGGTCATCAACTTCGTGTTTATCCCCCGTTACGGATATATGGCTTGCGCCTGGGGAGGTTTTGCCGGATATGGCACTTCCATGATTCTTTCTTACCTAGTAGGCCAAAAGAAGAATCCGATCAACTACCCGATGCGCAGCATCATGACCTATATCGCACTGGCGCTGCTGCTCACTCTGATTATGGTCTATATTCCCGAAAGCTGGAACATCTGGGCCCGTTTGGGAGCAAAAACCATTCTGGTTATCCTCTTCGCCGTCTATATCGTCAAGAAGGATTTCCCGTTGAAAAGCCTGCCGGTAATCGGAAAATATTTCAAGTAACGTACAAACAGATGTATCATGGAAAAACGGCTGATTAAGATGATCAAACAATTGATCGGAAGAGTATTCTATGTAGGTGAAGACAAGGCACCCGAACAGGAAACCATCGACCGTATCAAAGACAGCGTGGACTTCCGGGGAGCCAAGCTATGGATTCTCATCTTTGCCATCTTTGTGGCTTCACTCGGCCTCAACACCAACTCCACAGCCGTGATTATCGGCGCCATGCTGATCTCGCCGATTATGGGCCCCATCATGGGAATGGGACTGGGAGTCGGCATCAATGACTTTGAACTGTTCAAACGCTCGCTGAAAAGCTTCATTACGGCCACCATATTCAGTGTGCTTACAGCTACAGTCTATTTCCTGATCACACCGCTGGCCGAAGCCCAGTCGGAACTGCTGGCACGCACGGCTCCCACTATCTACGATGTGTTCATCGCCCTGTGCGGCGGTCTGGCCGGTATCATAGCCACCTGCAGTATCAGCCAGCGAAACGGTAATGTGATTCCGGGAGTAGCTATTGCCACCGCACTGATGCCGCCGATATGTACTACCGGATTCGGTATCGCCACCGGAAACTGGCTTTATGCGGCAGGAGCCTTCTACCTGTATATGATCAACACGATCTTCATCAGTCTGGCTACAGTAATCGGAGTGCATATCATGCACTTCAGCAAAAAGGAATTTCGTGATCCGAAACGGGAACGGCGTGTCAAGCAAATCATTGCCACCATCGCCGTAGTCACTATGGTGCCTGCATCCATTCTTACCTACCAACTTGTTCGGGAAACTGTTTTTGAGAACAAAGCAAACAGTTTTATCGTCCAGGAACTGGAATCGGACACAACCAGAATAGTGACCCGTGATATCAGATACAAGGATAAAACCATCAACGTGGTGCTGTTCGGAAAAGAGGTACGGCAGGAACGGCTGGATGAAATCCAAAAAAGACTGGAAAAGCATGGTTTGGAAGGAACCAAACTGTCTGTTGTGCAAGGCAGCAGTAATCTGGACTCAAAAGAAATACAGACCTTGCTTAAAGGGAATGCCAAACTTCTTTCAGAAGAAATACAAACGGAAAAACTTCAACGGGAAAAAGCCGAACAGATAAAGAAACAATGGCAACCCGTGGAAAAGGTCCTGAATTCTGCTGAAAGCATACAGAAAGAATGCCTGGTGCTGTTTCCGGAAGTCAACAGCCTGCATATCGGATATGGTATCAATATACATTTGGAAAAGGAAATTCCGTCCGATACCACAACGCTAATATCCATACGACTCAAACAAAGGATGAACAAGGCAACGGAAAAGAAACTGAGAGAGTGGCTCAAACAAAAAACTCAAGCAGACTCCTTGGTAATCTATCCCTTATAAATCTGACAAGACAAATCTTTAAATATAAATTATGAAAAGAAAGTTTATGACCCTGCTTGCCCTGTCTGTCATGGCAAGCGCAAACATGAAAGCCGACGAAGGTATGTGGATGCTGAACAACCTGACGCCGCAAAGTATGAAAATAATGAACGGGCTTGGACTGCAGCTCAGCGACAAGGACCTTTACAATCCGAAAGGCACCTCACTGAAAGACGCAGTTGTCAGCTTCGGAGGTTTCTGCTCTGGCGTAATCGTATCTCCGGAAGGCTTGATTTTCACCAACCATCACTGTGGTTTTGCCAATATCCAGGCATTATCTACCCCGGAAAACGACATGCTGAAAAACGGTTTTGTAGCATCCGGAAAGGAAAAGGAAATCCCGGCTCCCGGACTTTTTGTTGATATCCTGCAATACACAGAGGACGTAACGGCACGCATCAACAAGACTATGGACAAGATCTACAAGAAAACCAGCAAGAAGCAGCGTGAAGCTTACGGTGAAAACTGGAAGATCCAAATTCTGGACGAGAAGATCGATTCTATCTTCGAAGAAATCCAGAAGGAATATTCCAAGAATGACCCTACTCTGAAAGCTGTTGTAAGTTCTTATTATAGCGGTAATGCCTACTATGTTTCTGTATACAAACACTTCACCGATATCCGTCTGGTATTCACTCCGCCACAGAGCTTAGGTAAATTCGGTGGCGAAACCGACAACTGGATGTGGCCTCGCCAGACTTGTGACTTCAGCGTGTTCCGTATTTACGCTAACGAAAAGAACGAGCCGGCAGAATATGCAGCCAGCAACCGTCCTTACCAGCCGAAACATTTCGCTCCGGTATCTCTTCAAGGATTCCAGATGGGTGACTACTCCATGACTCTCGGTTTCCCGGGAAGCACAGACCGCTACCTGTCTTCATTCGGTATTGAAGAGCGTATGAACAGCATCAATGCCGCACGAATCGAGGTGCGTGGTGTAAAACAGGATGTTTGGGAAAAATGGATGAACTCTGACGCTACCATCCGTTTGCAGTATGCTGCCAAATACGCTCAAAGCTCTAACTACTGGAAGAACAGTATCGGTATGAACAAGGCTCTGAAAGAGCTGAAAGTCGTAGAGCAGAAACAGGATCTGGAGAAAAGACTGAGCGCATGGATTGCACAGGATGCAAAAAGACAGAAGGAATTCGGTAATCTGTTCCAGAATCTGGAAGAAGCTTACAAGGCAAGAAAATCCGATTTCTACGCATACATGTTCTTAGGAGAAACATTCTTCAGCGGATCTGATATTTTCAGCATTGCCAACACAGCCAATGCCTGGATCAACGCAACAGACGAAGACTACAAGAAACGTCTGGTTGAGTCTTTGGAAAAGAAATTCAAGGATTACAATGAGAATGTAGACAAAGAAGCCACTTCTGTTCTGCTGGAGTTCTACGGCAAGACTGTTTCCTCAGCTTACCTGCCGGACTTCTATAAAACCATCCAGAATGATTTCAAGGGTGATTACAAGAAGTTTGTAGAGGATCTGTTCCAGAAATCAGCTTTGTCTGATGCCAAAGTTCTGAAAGACCTGAATGCGGACAATCTGAAGAAGGATATCATGATCACATACATCAACCAAGTAAGAGACCTGAGCAAGAACCTGAACAAGAAAAACGAACAGCAGGCTTATGCGATTGCAGAAAATGAGAAACTGCTGTGCCGTGCTATTCTGGATATGGAAGAAGACCAGGCTCATTATTCTGATGCAAACAGCACCCTGCGTCTGAGCTATGGTATCGTAGCAGACTACACCAACGAAGGTATCCGTCAGAACTACTTCACTACCTCTCAGAGCATTTTGGACAAGATTGCACAGAGCGACTCTATTTCTGACTACAAGGTAGAGCCAAGCATCACCGCCATGCTGAAGGCCGGAAACTTCGGTCCTTACAAAGACAAGAGAACCGGCGAAATGCAGTTGTGCTTCATTACCAACAACGACATCACCGGCGGTAACTCAGGAAGCCCGATGTTCAACGGTAAGGGTGAGCTCATTGGTCTGGCCTTCGACGGTAACTGGGATGCCATGAGCAGCGACATCAGCTTCACTCAGAGTCTGACCCGTTGTATCGGTGTGGATATCCGTTATGTACTCTACATCATCGACCAGTGGGGCAAGGCTGATCACCTGATCAAGGAAATCAATGCCAAATAAGACTTAAAGCGACTTTAAGTCAACATACAAAATAAGCCGTTTCCAGATTCCTCTGTGGGAATCCATGAAACGGCTTATTTTTATATCTTATTTCTTCTTAGGATATCTTCTGGCCCAACCTTCTTCCGAGAAATCAGGCTCCTCACCTACCAGTTCGTCCGAAGAATTACCTCCAGAGAAGAACTGTTTCCAATCATCCTTCGTGTATTTCTTTCCACGCGGTGCAGTATATCCGCGCTCCTCACGTGAAGGCTTCTCCTTTTTGTCTTTCTTGCGATCCTTTGCCTTTGGCTCTTCCTTACGGTCGTTACGTGATTTTTTCTCACCGCGGCGGGAATCTTTATCACGGCTATCGTCCTTACGCTTTTTCTTGCGTTTTGAAGAGTCCTCAGAACTTTCGTCACTGGAAGCCACTTCCACAACAACCTTGCGTCCCTTTACCTGCACCTTTGACAATCCGGAAATAACCCGTTCGGCTTCTTCTTCGGCCACTTCGAAGAAAGAGAAACTCTTCATCAGATCGATACGACCTACTTCTACCTTACCCTTCACATGGTCATTGACCAGTTTCATGATTTCCTTGGCGTAGAAACCATCCAGTTTACCTAAATTCAGGAACAGACGGGTGAATCCTTCTTCGGCATTGCGGCCACGCTTGCCTTTGCCTTTCTCTCCCTTGGCTTTCTCAACCGGTTCCTCAATCTCCGGAGCATTGGCATAATATTGCAGGAAACGACCGAATTCACGGCTCACAACGCGCTTGATCAGCTCTTCCTTATCCAACCACTCCAGCTTGCGGTAAACCTCGGGCAGGAACTGTTCGATTTCCTCCTCGTCCACTTCCACACGCTCGATATCATCAATCACTTTATACAGCTGCTTGGCACAGATATCCTTTCCGCTCGGCAGTTCTTCCTTGACAAAGCTCTTTCCGATAATCTTTTCCACCTCGCGCACCTTGGCACGCTCACGGGTATTGATAATACAGATACTGGTTCCTTTCTTACCGGCACGGCCTGTACGTCCGCTTCGATGAGTATAGCTTTCGGTATCATCGGGCATACCGTAGTTGATGACATGAGTCAGATCCTCCACATCGAGTCCGCGAGCAGCCACATCGGTTGCCACTAGGAACTGCACGCGATGCTGACGGAATTTCTGCATGGTCAGGTCACGCTGTTGCTGTGATAGTTCGCCATGCAAGGCCTCGGCATTATATCCGTCCTGAATGAGCTTGTCGGCAATCTCCTGTGTTTCCATACGGGTACGGCAGAAGATAATGGCATAAATCTTAGGATAATAGTCCACCACACGCTTCAAAGCCAGATATTTGTCACGGGCATGCACCATATAATATACATGATTCACGGTTTCGGCACCTTCATTACGCGAGCCCACCACAATCTCCTGTGCATGGCGCAGATATTTCTTGGAGATGCGCTCGATTTCCTTGCTCATTGTAGCCGAGAATAACAGTGTGTTATGGTTCTCAGGGATTCCAGCCAAAATGGTATCTATACTCTCCGAAAATCCCATGGAAAGCATCTCATCGGCCTCATCCAGAACCACATTCTCCACCTGTCCCAAAGAAGCGGCTCCGCGTTCCATCAAATCAATCAATCGGCCTGGAGTGGCCACTATAATCTGTACTCCCTTCTTCAAGGTGCGGATCTGTGATTCAATATTTGTACCTCCATAAACAGGCAGTACACGAACAGAGGGTAAGTATTTGGAATACGCCTCCAGATCATCGGCAATCTGAAGACACAACTCACGGGTTGGAGACAAAATGACCGCCTGTGTATCGGTACGGTCAGGATCAACTTTCTGTAAAACAGGCAAACCATAGGCAGCGGTTTTTCCTGTACCAGTCTGTGCCAAAGCAACAACATCATTATTCACTCCCAGTAGATAAGGAATCACTTCCTCCTGTACCGGCATGGGATGTTCATATCCCAGTTCTTCAATAGCTTTACGGATTTCCGCAGAAACTCCCAGCTCTTCAAATGTTTTCAAAATACGTATCTTATTAAAAATTCTTTGCAAAGGTAGCTAAAAAAGAGAACATTACCCGAAGCCAAACCCCGTTTTCAAATTTTTTGTGTTTCTAAAACAAGAAATTCCGAACTTGGACTTACTTTTGGGAAAGGTTGCATACCTCAACATAATCAATGTTAGGGGCGGCCCCTTTATCATTAAACAAGCGAATGGTGTTTTTACCCTTCCGTAATCGGACGGCAATCTGTGCAACAGCCGTATCTGTCCATCCCTTAGAACACAGACCACTCAAGGAATAAACTTTCTGTCCGTTAACCATCACCGCCAGATTTCGTTTCTCGGCACTGGCAAAAGCAATCTTCAGCACATACTCACCTCCACGGTTACTATACACAGTTCTCCATTCCAGAAAATTATCAGTCATGTCGATATTACCCAGATAGCCTACATAAGCACCTCCGGAGTAACGGTTATCACGAATAACTCGGGCAAAATCACCATCCTGAATTGCGGAATAACGCTCCAACCAAGCGTTCTCAGCCTCATATCGGATCTGCTCCAGACGGCTAACCGCTTCCATCCGGTAAATACGGCAACCATGTGCAGGCACACTTACCGTAAAACGCGAATCGGTCACATCAGGCTGATTCTGATGCGTGTATAAATCACGAACCCGAACCGTTCCTCCCAAACATAGTGTTGTCAGATCTACACTGACCGTTTGGGCTGTATCACCGGAATTGTAAAACGCCACAGCACGAACGTTACCGAAACGCTTGCCAAAATCTTTAACCAACACATAAACCTGTCCTTGTTTTTCCGCGACTTCCGCTTGAATGGCCAAAGTGTCCTGATTCAAGGCTATCAGTTCTTTATTAGTCAGCAGAGCAAGTGCCTTGTCACTGATCGTAGTCATATCGCATCCAATCATCAACGGCGAACTCATCATACACCACATACCGAAATGTGTCTTGTCTTCCTCTTCAGAAAGTCCACGCCCCACTTCCATAATATCCATATCATTAAACTTACCTTCGGTGGCATAGGCAGACAAATACAGATTTCTGTCAATGATTCTCTTCACAGCTCCCCACGACATGTTGATATCGGCATCAATTCGCCAGGAAGAGGCAATATCGTGCGCCCAAGTACCGGGAAAAGCCCAACGGCACACATTCATCCGGACATCCTTTTTCCCTGTATGATCTATGGCACGGCGAATAGCCGTATATCTGTCTTGCTCATCCAACTCCAAATGCTCAAAATTCTGATTCGGATCACCTCCACAGAAATCCACTTTTATAAAATCAAATCCTAATTCCTTAAAAAACAAATCGGCATCCTGCTGGTCGTGACCATACATACCTACTCCAACACCGATTTTATCCTGATCCCAATAGGAACCGCAGGTGTTCCGTCCGGCATCTGAGTATATGCCGGCTTTAAACCCCAAACCATGAATAAAATCCACAACCGGTTTCAGACCGTTGGGAAAACGTTGCGGGTGAGTCAATAGCCGGCCTACACTGTCACGTCCTCCAAAATATCCGTCGTCAATATTGATATACCGGTATCCGGCCTGACCCAGTCCCTTATCAAACATAGCCTGAGCCTGCTTCATAATCAACTTGTCACTGATATTGACCCGATAAGTGTTCCAAGAACTCCATCCCATAATGGGAGTATCATAGGCCATTAAAGGTAGAGTAAAAAACAAAGGCAGAAGCCCTAAGAGATTTTTGTATTTCATGACATGAATAGGTTTAATGGAATAACAATAATGGTGTGAAACACAAAAATAGAACATTCTGTCTTCAAAAACAAGAATTGATATAGAAAGAAAAACGAGAACCAACAAGGTATACAAAAACAATCTGTCTGGCGTCCGAAAAAATGCTCCCGACCATTTTGAAAAATGATCGGGACGATAATAAAAAATCATCGGGACCATTCTGAGAAAGCGTCTGCACATCCCGCCTGTTTCCAAATAAATACTTATCTTTGGCATACTGAAACTAAAAAACGGAAGATATGCGCAAAGTAATCTGTACCGGTGAAACCATACTGGACATACTGTTTAAAAATAACCAACCGATAGCCGCTGTGCCTGGTGGCTCTTCTTTCAATTGCATCATTTCTCTGGGCAGAGCCGGAGTGCCGGCCTATTTTTTAGGGGAAACCGGCGAGGATGCCGTGGGTGCTCAGATAGCGGCGTTTCTGAAAGAGAACCATGTACATACGGACTATTTTACCACTCGGAAAGATGTCCGTACGGCTGTGTCACTGGCTTATCTGAATGAAAACAATGATGCCCAATACGTGTTCTATAAAGAAGTGCCCAAACCCAACGATCATTTCTGTCTGCCGGATTTTCAAGTACAGGATATTCTCGTATTGGGTTCCTACAATGCCATCTGCCCTACTCTAAGAGGACAGGTAAAAAGAATCCTGCAAGGCGCTGTCAACGCTCAAGGACTGGTGTATTATGACATCAATTTCAGAAAAACACACCGCCACGAGTTGGAAAGTCTGACTCCCTCCATACAGGAAAACTGCGGCATGGCTGACATTGTACGCGGATCGGCCGATGACTTTGAAATTATGTATGGAATCCGGGAGGCCGAAAAGATTTATCAGGAAAAAATAGCTCCGTTCTGCCCGGTCTTTATCTGTACGAATGCAGACAAGGAACTAAAGGTTTGTCTGCCCGGAAAAGTCTATTCTTTCCCTATATCCCCGATAAATACTGTCAGCACTATAGGAGCCGGAGATAATTTCAACGCGGGATTTGTATACGGACTGATGCGCTATGGCATACAGAAAGAAGATCTGTTGCAACTGAACGAAAACATGTGGCAAAAACTGGTAAACTGCGGTTTATATTTTGCCGCAAACGTGTGCCAAAGCATCCACAACAGCATTGACCCTGATCTGGATCTCAGTTGCCTTTAAGAGGCAACCTGATCCAGAAACTCGTTTACGGCACGAATCACAGTGCTTACCTCTTCTTCACTCATCTCGGGCGAGATAGGCAGACTCAGTTCTTCACGGTGAATCC
This sequence comes from uncultured bacterium, assembly GCA_905215575.1. Classification (GTDB taxonomy): domain Bacteria; phylum Bacteroidota; class Bacteroidia; order Bacteroidales; family Bacteroidaceae; genus Paraprevotella. Next base: position 78,759 of record CAJMQV010000001.1, read on the forward strand.
GCTCGGTAACGGGCAGTGAACAAGCCACAAACTCGGTCATGGATTCCTGCCGGTGCGGAGGTATAGGATAATGGATCAAAGTCTGTATGCCCCGCTCCTTCAAAAAAGCCTGTAAGGCATCGCGTTGCGTACAGAACAAAGTAAAGATATGGAATACATGAGATTCCGGATCATTCAAGACAGGCAGACAGATTCCGTCACCCGAATGAATTTCCTTCAGATAACGCAAAGCCACCTGGCGGCGCTTCTCGTTATCCTGATCCAGACGTTTCAGTTTCAAACGCAGAACAGCCTGCAATTCATCCATTCTGCTGTTCACCCCTCGGAAAGGATGCACATATTTTTTGGAGGAACCGTAATTGGCCAGCACACGCACCCGCTCAACCAAAGCCTCATCACTGGAAGTTACGGCACCGGCATCGCCTAAAGCACCTAAGTTTTTACCGGGATAGAAACTGAATCCGGCGGCATCACCCAAGGCGCCCACGCGCACTCCACGGTCCTTCGCTCCGTGAGCCTGAGCGCCGTCTTCCACAACCTTCAAGCCATATCTCCGGGCCAAAGCCTGAATCTGCTCCATACGGCAAACACGGCCATACAGATGAACCACCAGAATGGCTTTGGTCTTTTCCGTAATCAGAGCCTCTATCCGCTGCGGATCAATATTACAGGTTTCCCATTCGGGCTCGCAAAGCACAGGTTTCAGACCGGCACGCTGCACAGCCAGAATAGAAGCAATATACGTATTGGCCGGAACAATCACTTCATCGCCCGGCTGCATCAGTCCCAAAGAACAGTAGGCCATGAAAATAAGAGTCAGCGCGTCCAACCCGTTACCAACTGCCACACAGCCTCCGGTTCCGCAGTAGGCAGCGAACTCCTGCTCGAATCCTTTATTTTCCTCGCCAAGCAGATACCATCCCGAACGGACTGTCCGCATCACGGTTTCCGACAATTCCGGCTCAAAGGAGTGATTGATTCTTTTTAAATCCAGATAATCTATCATTTTATCTCTATCTCGTAAGTGTCATAAACAACGGAACGGCCTCCAAATTCCTCCTTGTGTTCTGTCATGCCGACATTCAGAAAAGTACCCTGGCGTTCGTTGGAAGTTCCGAAATCAAAATAAGCCGCTTCGGGAAAAATATGATGGATCAGCTCGTCATACAGCACATCGGTTGCATAAATCTCCTTTCCATACTCCGTTGCCGCGGCATATTGCAGATGAAGCACCTGTCCCGTATGGAAAATCACCCCGCCAGCCAGAATGTCTGTTTCGTCCTGACAGACAATGAAGAAACGGATGTTTTCCGGAAAATTCTTTTTCAATAGCTCCAGTTCCGAGGCCCGATGCACCGGATGCACCTGATGACGCTCCATGCGGTCGCGTTCTATGATTTCCCAAAACAGATTCACGTCATCACATTCTCTCACCGTAAGGCGGCCTTTACGGGCTCTCTTACGGGCTCTTTTCATGCGGCTGGCCGCAATGGGATGCTGCATATCGATCACCGTAGCCAGATTGCGCACGGATAAAGTGGCCCCCATGCGAAACAGCGCATAAAGGTCTTCTTCTGCCGGATAACGATGATAGATATGGGGAACGGGCTTATATACCAGTTTCTTAATGGATTCTTTTTTCAGTTCTTCGGTCAAAGCCTCAAACCACAGCATGGGTTCGTGTGCCCGGGTCTTGAGCGACATCATAAAACCGCCGTAAGTAAGTCCCTGGTGCGAATACAGCACATCGTCCTTCCGATTGGCCGGAAGCAGGGCTACCAGCTCATCATCGTCATTATAAAACAAAAACGAACAGTCCTGAAAACGGTCAGCATGGTAATCCATATAGCCTCGTTTTAACAGGAATGTTCCATTTTTTGACTGATCGACAAAGCGATCCCATTCTGCTTTCTTATCTTCAGTATATCTGATTATTTTCATAAGGCAATCAATTTCCGAAACTCCTCATAAGAGTTTACATAGGTATCCGGTTCATAAGGATGCGATGCCATGACGAGCAGCACGGCATCTTCGGAAAACTTCTGCAACTCGTTCCAGGTGAGTGGCGGCACAAGCAGGCCCTTGTCTGGCGAATCCAATACAAAATGTTTCCTTTCCTTGGCATTCTCCAGACAGACCTCCACCGTGCCATGCACGGCAACCAGATACTGGTAAGCGATTTTATTGGCGTGCATCCCCCTGCTTTTATCCTCGGGCACCTTATAAATCCAATATATTCTTTGCACTTCAAAAGGCAGTTCCTGTCCGGATTCAACAATCGTCAGACAACCTCTTGAATCTGCATAGGTTCTCAATAAATCCATAGAATCTGTAAATAGATATGCAAAGTAAGCAAAAAGAATCTATATATAGAAGCAATCTTCCGAAAACTACAGACAAAGCACCTACAGAAACTACTTGGAACATTCATTCAGCAACTCTTCAAGCTCCTGAACCGACGAAACAACCTTCAGATAATTTGAACAGGGTACATTGATGAACGACTTTCGGTCATACTCCTCCAGCAAAACCAGCAGCGAGTTCCAAAAGCCTGATTCATTATACAGCACAATGGGTTTCTGCTGATAACCGATACTGTTGGCGGCCATCAGCGTAAAGATTTCATCCAATGTTCCGACTCCACCGGGTAAAGCCAGCAACACATCGCTACGCTCGATCATAATCTGCTTCCGGTCGTTCAAGTCAGTACAAGGCACCAGCTCGTCAATGTAGTCACTGGCACGACGCTTGGTTTCCAGAATACGGGGCACGACACCCACAACCGTACCGCCAGTCTCGTGAACTCCCTGAGCCACGCATTCCATCGAGCCGGAATTGGCTCCTCCATATACCAACGCCCATCCCATTTGGCCAATCTTATGGCCCACCCGGAGCGCCTCATCATAATAAGCCGCTTCCAGTCTCTGCGAAGCGGCACAAAATACACCGATATGTTTCATAACAAACAAAGTTGCACTTTTCCTTTCAAAAAGCACAACTTTGTCTGTTAAATGAATAAAAAAGAATGGTCAGAGTTTTACATCCTCCAGATTAATCAGTCCGTTTACTATGGCGTAAATGGTCAGTCCGGCCGGAGAATGAATCTGCAGCTTGCGGCTGATATTCCTTCGGTGCGTCATCACCGTATTGACCGAGATGAAAAGCTTCTCGGCAATCTCTTTGTTCGACAGACCTTTTACCACACAAACAATCACCTCCCGTTCACGGTCACTCAATGAATCAGTTCCGGCACTGTCATTCTGGCTGTTTTCTTCCTCCTGAGCCTGCAGGGTTTCCGCACGCAAAGCACAGTCCTTCTCGAGTTTCCGGACGGCCTCTATATAAAGCGTATCTTCCATCTGACAATGATTGAAAAGATCCTCTTCAAGCATATAGAGATCCATCAACACTTCATTCAGCAACTGTCCGTTGCTGTCGCTCGGATAATATTTGATAATGATACTTTTCAATTCACCCAGACTTTTATCAATCTGAGCATGGTTATCATGATGTTTTTCCTCCAGCACATTGATATTGACTCCCGTTTCCGAAAGTTTCCCGGCCAGCAAACCTTCTACATAAGTATGGATATATTTGTCTTCGTACTCCATATGACGGGACACCTCGGCCGCAAATTCATCATAGAACTTCAAGATAAGGAAAGCGATCTGATTACGGGCCGAACAGTCAATGCTTTCGATCAGTTTCCGACGGATAGCGGGTATGCGGAAATCAACAAAATAGGTATGCGACTGCGACAAGTACTTGGTCATGGCTGCCACAGAAATGGTTTCCACCACATCGCCCACGTTGATTCTTCCGTTGGACTTGATAAAATTGACCACAGCCAGAAAAGTCATTGTATCTACTCCGTTTGAAGTGCAGGCTGTCGCCACAGTCTGATCACCAAATCCAAATGTCAGTCCAAAACGGCTAATCACTTGCAACAGACGATAATCGTCGCAAATAATATCGCTCATCTTGTCTGTTTCCTTATATTTCTCCGTCATAACTCCTTACTTATTTTTTCACGATGCAAAGAAAATCAAAATCGGGCAAAGAAACAATCACTATATATAGGTATTTTTCAAAACGCCTGTCCCCTAAACATTCTGCATATCAAAGAAACAGGTACATCATTCCGGAATAAAATCATACAAATTAAGTATTGCAACCAAACAGCAGAGAACGTAACTTTGCACCGTCAGAAAGAAAAACTTTCGGACAGGAAGCAACCATGCTCCTGACATCTGAATTTATCTCTGATGTCAAAGAGTTTTGTGCTCCTTTATATGATTCGTGATGAACCATAATAACCATTTTATTAGTTTAGTATTAGTACATTTTGAAATTAAAAAAGCTTAAAATATGGTCTCTGAGAAGAGATCATATTTTTTATACCTAAAAATAGTGATTTTTAAACCCGTCCAACTTTCTTCTTTTTTGAAAAATCATAGATTAAGGTATTGGCTATCTGTATAAAGTAGAGTAATTTTGCATCCGGAAAATAAATTCAGCAGAATGAAATTAACAGAAGTCAAAAACGATGAATGCGTTTTCATCGCTCAAATAGAAGGAAGCGGATCCTTCCGCGCCCGATTGGGAGAAATGGGATTTGTAAAGGGACAACAGATCAAACGCCTGTTTGCATCACCGGTTGGCAATCCCATTGTTTTTGAAATCATGGGAAGCAAAGTAGCTCTCCGAAGTCAGGAAGCTGCCAGCATAGACGTAGTCTACCATGCAGAAGAAATACCGGATAGCGAAAGTATTTCCTCGTCTATAAAAGCCTCTGAATCCTCGTTTCAAATAAAAAACAAGACAGCACACTGCCATTGCGAAAGCAAGAAAAAAGTTCAGGCAACCTTTGAACATACTCACGACGTTGTAACTTTAGCTTTGGTCGGTAATCCAAATTGCGGAAAAACATCTTTGTTCAATGCCGCGAGCGGAGGTCACGAACGCACCGGAAATTACAGCGGAGTCACCGTGAGCAGTGTCATCGGAAATATTGAATTCAAAGGACGCAAAATCCGTTTTGTAGACTTACCGGGCACCTACTCGCTCCGCGCCTTCAGTCCGGAAGAGGCATATGTGGCTCACGAACTGGAAAGCGGAAAAATTGATGCTGTAATCAACGTGCTTGATGCAACAAATCTGGAACGCAACCTGTTGCTGACCATGCAGCTCAAGGAGCGCAACCTGCCTTTGATCGGTGCCTTGAACATGTTTGACGAGGTGGAGAAAAGCCAGAGTTTTGTAGACATTCCTGCATTGGAGGAAAAGCTGGGCATGCGCCTGATTCCCACTGTAGCCCGCAGTAAACGAGGAATAGATACGCTCATTGAAGAAGCTGTCAAGCTGGCCGATCAGCAGCAAGCCTCTTGTGTGGAGAACCGTTCTTGCACCCATGACAAACCTAAAGAATGCCAACATTCTTTTGAAACTCCCACAACCGAACACCATGAAGCCTGCCCTTGTAAACAACGCGAAGAAGATGATGCCGTACGCTATGCACGCATCCGCACGCTACTTCAGGGCGTATATCAACGTAAAAAAGGTAAGGCCGATCAGACAACAACTCTGTTGGACCGCATCTTTGCCAGCAAATGGATAGCCTATCCGATGTTTTTTGTGCTGATGTGGTTTATTTTCTGGGCTACATTTGTGATAGGTGCTTATCCGTCAGACTGGATTGATCAGGGCATTTCCTGGGTGGGCAGTCTGCTCGAAGGCAATATGGGCGAAGGTCCGCTACGCGATCTGATTATTGACGGAATCATTGGCGGCGTGGGCAGTGTCATTGTATTCTTGCCTAATATTCTGATCCTGTACTTCTTCATTACCATTTTGGAAGACTCCGGTTATCTGGCCCGTGCCTCCATGCTGGCCGATCCGATTCTGAACCGTCTGGGACTGCACGGCAAATCTTTCATCCCGATGCTGATGGGATTCGGTTGCAACGTACCGGCAGTCATGGCTACCCGCACCATCGAGAATCATAAAAGCCGTCTGGTAACCATGCTGGTCATCCCGATGATGTCGTGCAGCGCCCGTATCCCCGTATATGTGGTCTTTGCAGGAGCGTTCTTTGCGGCTTATGCCAGCTGGGTAATGTTCGGGCTTTATCTGTTCGGATTACTGATGGCCGTGATGGTTGCCTGGGTGTTCAACCGTATTTATCATCCCGAACAGGATACACACTTTGTCATGGAGATTCCTCCATACCGCCTGCCGAACTGGAAAGGAGTGTTCCGTCACACTTGGGAAAAAGGACGCCAGTATCTGCATAAGATGGGAGGCATCATTTTAGTTGCCAGCATTGTCATTTGGGCTTTGGGCTATTTCCCGCGCCCTGACCGTGAAATGAGTCCGGCCGAAGCACAGGAACAATCTCTGATGGGACAGATTGGTCATGCCATTGAACCGGTAATCAAGCCACTGGGTTATGACTGGCGCATGGGTGTAGGTATCATGGCCGGAGTCGGAGCCAAAGAGCTGATGGTTACAACATTAGGAGTTCTCTATAACAGTCCGGAAGAAGACTCAGAAGTAGGTTCGGCCGAGGAAGCTTCACAAACACGACTGGCTTCTGCTCTGCAAACCCACACCACTCCCGAGGCGGCTCTAAGCTACATGGTGTTTGCCTTGCTCTATTTCCCTTGTCTGGCTACCATAGCAGCCATTGCCGGAGAAAGCGGCAAATGGAAATGGGCGCTGATTACCGCAGGATATACCACAGGACTGGCCTATGTCGTAGCTTTCCTAGTTTACCGACTGGCCCTGTTCTTCTAAAGAAAGTTTGATACACTCTAAAAAAAGAAACACTACACATGAACTTTATCACATGTACAAAGCAAGGCATCCGGAAATGCCTTGCTTTCTGTCTTTTTGTTATGACATGGTCGGCAAGCTCTGCTCAGGAGAATTCTTTGTCCTCACCCGACTCTCTTTCCACTGATAGCACTTCATCGCCACGCGTAACCTGGTATGCCTCCGTTACTACGGAAATGCCATGGAATATCAGTGACGGTCGGGTTGGATGGGCCAATTATATAGAGGCCGGAGCGCAAGTTGGCTTATGGAAAGGAGGATCGCTCGATATTGATGCCATCGCCACTTATGAATACCATAACCCGGTTTTGGGTGACTTACAATGGTTCTCAAACATCACTATAGGTGAAAACAAGGCTTTCAGACTGATGCAACTCGGTCTGACACAGCAGTTAAGTGACAAAGGAATGGTATCCATCGGACTGCGTAATACCGATATTGACTGCTTCACCTCGCCTTATACCACGCTGTTTACCGGTTCTTCATACACCAGTTTCCCTACTCTTTCATTCAATTTCTCATTAGCTACGGCTCCGGTTGCTGCTTTGGCCCTGCATGCCGAATACCAGCCTATAGAGAATCTGACCATCAAGGAAACATTCTATAACGGTGTAGCCGATGATCGGCTGAACCGGCAATTCCGTTTCTGTCCGCAAAGTGACGGAGTGGTAAACATCACCAGTATACACTACTCAGACAATGAACACTATACCTACAGTTTAGGAGCCGGATTAGGTAATTCCAGCATTGAGAATGCAGAAACCGGCAATATGGAAAAACCTTTCCAATACGCCATATGGCTTCTGGCCGAGCAGGAACTCTGTACCATCGGAAAAAGCGGATTGGGACTGATGCTGCAAGGAAGCATTGCCCCAAAAGAAAGCAGTTATTGCAGTCACTACTGGGGAGCCGGACTGGTGTGTAACCGTCTTGGAAATATGGAGGCGCAAATAGGACTGGCCGTAAACCGGGTACTGATGAACGATGGTCGGGAAACGGATATCGAACTGACAGCCAGTCTTCCTGTATGCGAATATCTGTCTTTGCAACCGGCACTGCACTGTATCAACACGAACGGCACCTATAAAATGGCGGCTCTGGTACGGGCTTCTTTCGAAATCGGCAATTAAGGATTTACACAAAGAGTGAAAAAGATATGAAAAAGCATATTCTTTATTCTCCGTGTTTTTCTATTTTTGCAACAGATAAATCATAAACAAAATGACTCAACAAGCATCTTCAACCGATATATTTACCGAAACCCTGCCTTGCGGCATGCGTGTGGTGGCCATTCCTTCCATCACCAATGTGGTTTATTGCGGTATTGCCATCAAGACCGGTACACGCGACGAATTGCCTCACGAAAGCGGAATGGCCCATTTCTGCGAACATCTCACCTTTAAGGGAACGCATCACCGGAGCTCACGCCAAATTATCAACTACATGGAGTCTGTGGGCGGAGATCTGAATGCCTACACCGGTAAGGAAGAAACCATTTATTATGCCACCTTCCTGAAAGAACATTTCCCCAAGGCAGCCAACATTCTGACAGATATAGTATTGGGCAGTACTTATCCGGAAAACGAGATGAACAAGGAAGTTGAGGTAGTAATCGATGAAATTGAAAGCTACAATGATTCCCCGGCAGAACTGATTTTCGACGAGTTTGAGAATCTGATTTTCCAAGGTCATCCTTTAGGCAGAAACATTTTGGGAGAGGCCGATAAACTCAGAAAATTCCGTTCGGAAGATGTAAGAAACTTTGTCCGCCGCAACTATCGTCCGGAAAACATGGTGTTCTTCCTTTACGGACAGATACCCGGAAAGAAGATTGTAGACACGCTCAACAAGGCCATTGCCCACGTAACTCATTCGCTCAATGCACAAAGCCCCTTATATCCAAGTCTGACGCAAACGGAAAGCCACACTCCGCAAAACATGGAACAGTCCCCGCTTCCTCCCTATCAGGCAGTACACATCACCAAGAACAAAGATACGCATCAGGCCCACGTCATGATAGGAACCCGGGCATACAGCGCCCGAGATCCGCGTCATATAGCTCTGTATCTGCTGAACAATATTCTGGGCGGTCCGGGAATGAGTTCCCGCTTTAACATCATTCTTCGGGAAAACAACGGATTGGTCTACACCGTAGAAAGCAATATGACAAGCTATACCGATACTGGTATCTGGAGCGTATATTTCGGTTGCGACCCGCATGATGTGAAGCGTTGCATCCGCCTTATCCAAAAAGAACTGGAGCGATGGACCCGCTCACCGATCAGCGATCGTGCCTTAGCTGCCGCCAAGCGACAGATCAAGGGACAGATCGGTGTGTCATACGATAACTTTGAAAATGTGGCACTGGCTTCGGGAAAGACCTATCTGCACTACCATATCATACGCGACCGGGAAGCGCTTTATCGGAAAATCGACGCGCTCACGGCACAGGAACTGCATCAGGTAGCCTGCGAACTCTTTGCTCCGGACAAGCTCAGCATCTTAGTCTTTGAATAAATTTTGTCCTGTATTCCAAATGATCATACAAAAATAAAAAATGCGAAATTCACAATGAATTTCGCATTTTTCCATTAAAAAGCGTATCCCAGACGAACCCAGAATGAATTTTGCCGACCGTCCTCATCAAAAATAACAAAACCAGGCTGGTAAGTACAATCCAAATTAAAATTACCCAACCACAAACCGGCTCCGATCATTGCTCCGACATCAAATCTGGAATAACCAGAAATTTCAGAAATCGATTCATAAGAATATCCATCATCTCTATATCCCTCCATATCGCATGACCAGAAAAATCCTCCATGCAGATCAAAACTGAGATTCTTGCTCAATTTCCATTTTCCGCCTATTCCAACCGGCATTTGGAACATATGAGCTCTGAGTTCTTTACCACTCGAATAATAATAGTAATCTGAACTCTTTTCTTTATAACCTCTACTTGCAAAAATCACTCCAATATTCCAATACATAGTTGGATTTAGCTGGGTTATGGCTTCAATACCCACAGTATATCCCGGCAAGGCTGAATTCGTCGAACTAGCTCCCATTCTACTATTCATAGCATATCCAACTCTAAATGCAAATCTTGTTTTTCTTTGATCAACTTGCACAACTTGGATATTTTCCTCTGAAGCATCTTCCTTACGCAACACATAAAAATGTTTCTTTTCCAAGGTATCTGCTTTCAAAGTATCCAGATCGGAGGCGTCGGCTTTACGGATATTTGAAATCTTTGCCGGATATCCACTCACAGTAACGCTTCTTTGCCCAAATGATTTCTTTGTATAGACAATCTCAGGCTTAATCATTATGTCACTCTCATTTTCTTTAACAACATCAGCTATCAAGTTTTTGATTCTGATATTCTTATTATCCATCTTATAGGAAAAGGGAGAGAAATTCCATGTTTCTGTTTTCTCAACCTTATCCTTTACATCCAAATCAGCCACAGTTGGATACAAATGGACATTTGGAATAATATTCCGGGTAGAATATGTTTTCTGTGTCACAGAACAAGAAGACATGAATAAGCCTAAAGTAAAAATTAATAATATGGCTTTTTTCATAAACCTTTGTTCTTTAATTTATCGAGAAAAAATATTCTTCAAGAAACCTTTTCTTTCTATTTTAGATTTTCTGACCGAAGTCTTTTCATGCATAATTTCCAATGCCCGAAGGTCTTCTTTTCCAGCCTTTCTGAAATTCTTATATGTAGCCGGATAACCAGTAATGGTCAAAGAACGCTGTCCAAACGGAACTTTCTTATAAGTTGATTGTACTTCCAACAATACATCAGCTCCGTTTTCCTTGACAATATCCGCAATCAGGTTGTCTCTTCTATCATTGTATGAGGGCTGACAGAACTGGAATAAAGAATATTCCCAAGTAATCGTCTTTTCTACTTTCTCCTGAGCTACATTCAGATCTACAACTGTAGGATACTGTTTCACATTAACTTCAATATTCTGTGTTGTAGAAGTCGCCTTTTTCAACGTTCTACAACTGGAAACAGACAAACATATTATCGATAAAATTATATAACTGTATTTCATAACCAATCACTTTTATTTCTCAATAGACTTAAAATTAGCAAATGTAGCAGGATATCCGGTTACTGTTACAGTACGAATTTTCTTTCTGCCAAACATGTAAACTTTATATACAACTTCATGTTGCTTCTGAACCAATACATCAGCATTACCATTTGCCTTAAGTGCAGCGGCAACCGCATTGTCGATAACGTGCTTCATACCTGCCTTCCGATCCTGTTTGTTAGGAGTATATGTATAAGAGATCTTATTGTTTGAAACAACCAGATCAGCCTTATTCTTACTTGATAAAGAAGCATTTACATCCATTGTTGTCGCTGTTGATTTTCTGAGCACAGAACATGATGTCAAACACAATACACAAGAAATAAATACAAAAAACTTTTTCATAACAATTCTATTTTAATCGGACCCTTTTCCTTCGATTATGTTCTCCGGTCCTATGAGAGAAACAACAACCTTCTTAAAAATATTTTTTGCAAAATAAACAAAAATTCATCAATCAAAAGAAATGTTTTGTATACATTTCCGCTACATAAAGCGATAAAAAATTGCTACAAAATACCTTAAGGCGACATTGAACACATTTCTAAATATATCAGATAAAACTCAAAATATAATAAACCACAAATGATTAAGACGAGTCTATTCAGACAGATTGAAAGTGATGATATTGCTCATAAGCCAAGATTATATTTCAGATGTTATATTTTTATCTTATCTTCGCACACCCAATATCTCAATATTTCTATCTATGGCTACAACCAGAATCGCCATTATCGGCGGAGGAGCTGCCGGATTCTTTCTGGCCGCCAATATCCGGAAAAGTAATCCGGACACACAAATCATCATCTTCGAAAAAGCGGCCAAAGTACTGGCCAAGGTAAAGGTTTCGGGCGGAGGACGGTGCAATCTGACCAACTCTTTTGCTGAAATCAAGGATCTGGTGCATGCTTATCCGCGCGGTCACCGACTGATGAAAAAACTCTTCAAGACTTTTGACTATGAAGACGCTTACGAATGGTTTGAGAACAGAGGAGTGAGGCTCACCACTCAGGAAGACCAGTGTGTGTTTCCGGTGTCGCAAGACTCTGAATCCATCATTCTGTGCCTGAAAAGAGAAGCGCAAAAGAACGGTGCAGAGATCAGAACTCGCCATGAAGTGAACCGGATAGAACGACTGGAAGACGGAACTTTCCGTTTGTCATTCAACTCGTCCGATATTCCTCCATATTGTGCCGATCGTGTAGCAATCACTTCAGGGGGCGCACCGCTTCCCAAAGATCTGCAGTTCTTACAGGAACTGGATCATGAAACCGAGGCTCCCGTGCCTTCGCTTTACACGTTCAACATTAAAAATGAGGCGGCCCATCAGCTGATGGGCATTGTTGTAGAAGAAGCTACAGCCTGGATTCCGGGCACAAAATTCAAAAGCCAGGGCGCCCTGCTCTTCACTCATTGGGGAATGAGTGGTCCGGCCATACTGAAGTTGTCATCCTATGCAGCCCGATGGATTCACGAAAACAATTACCGGTTTCCACTGCAAGTGAGTTGGATACAAGAAAACAACACCGAACGGGTCGCGGAAGAACTGAAACACATCCAAAGTCTGCACGCACAAAAGCAATTGGCCAGCATACGGCCTTATCTGCTCCCGCAACGGCTATGGAATTATCTGATAGAAAAGGTAGGACTTACACCCGACAAGAAATGGGGAGAAACGGGCAAGAAAAGCATCAACCGTCTGGTAACCTTGCTCACTTCGGATACGTATGAAGTAAGCGGAAAAGGCAGCTTCCGTGACGAATTCGTTACCTGCGGAGGAATCAGCCTGAATGCCGTATCTCACCAAACCCTGGAGAGCAAACATTGTCCGGGCCTGTTCTTTGCCGGCGAAGTACTCGACATTGACGCCATAACCGGAGGATTCAATCTGCAGGCAGCCTGGACTACAGCCTATACAGTAGCCCAACACATCGGAAAAACGCCACAGGAATAAACAGAAACAAAACAGGGAATAAATTTTATATAAAAGAAAAACGACCGAAAATACAGCCTCAACAACAAAAAATGCTCTCGATAAAACATAAAAACGGTCCCGACCATTTTTAAAAAAGATCAGGACGAATTATTTAAACGAAAAAACAACCCGGTTACAATATCATTGCAAAATACTTTCTTCCGCAGAAAAAGTAAAGACTAAAACGCAGCCTCTTCTTAAAAAAGATTACCTTTGTTATCATACACATAAGGATAACAAACGATGAAGAAAACCATATTATTATTTGCTTTGGCATGCTGCGCCTGGAATGTTTCCGCACAGACAGCACGCGAGGATTTCGAAAAAAATCCGCTTCTGAGCGCCGGAAAATATTTTGCCTATCAAGCGCCCGCCACAACACAAACAGCGCCTCCAGCGGGCTATAAAGCCTTTTATTTGTCTTCTTTTGCCCGTCATGGCTCCCGTCATCTTACCAAGGAGAAGAAATATACCGAACCGCTCCAGATTCTGTGGGACGCAGAAAAGGCCCAGATGCTGACTCCGGCAGGGGAAAAGACTCTGAAAATTGCCACAGAACTTTATGACCGCGCCAAGGGGCGCTACGGGGAACTGACCGAAAAGGGAGCACGTCAGCACCGCGAACTGATTCAGAGAATGTTCCGGAACTATCCGGAAGTATTTGCCGACGGAGTGCACGTCGACGCCCGGTCTACCTATAAGACCCGCGCCTTTCTGTCCATGGCGGCCGCCTGTGTGGAACTGAAAGGGCTGAATCCGAAACTGAATATCACCACGGAAAGCAGCAATGCCGACCTGTATTACATCAAATACGAGAATGAGGCCTACGAGCAACAGCATCTCGTCCATATGGACTCGGTGTACCATGTGGCAGACAGCATTTATATCCATCCGGAAAGAATTATGAAAGAACTGTTCCGCAATGCGGATTTTGTGAGGAAACATATTCCGGACACCCGCAAGTTTATGTCCGATCTGTTCGAACTGCACGGAATCAGCCAAAGTTATGACAACCAGCAGGGACTGGACTTCCTGTTCTCCAAGGAGGAAGCATACGACATGTGGCAACGCAATAACTTTGAATGGTATTACGAAAAAGGACCTTCGCCTTTGAGCGGAGGACATATGTATTATTTGGAAAAGAATCTGCTGAACAACTTTATCGAAACAGCCGATTCGGTTATCAATCATTCTTGCAGACTGGTGAGCCTGCGCTTCGGTCACGACACCAATCTGGCTCCTTTGGCCGCACTGATGGGACTGAACAGCCTGCGTACGGAAACCGCCGACTGGCAGAAAATTGCCGATACCTACCGCACTTATCAGATTATCCCGATGTGCGGAAACATTCAGATGGTATTCTACAGAAACGCAAAAGGCCAGGTTCTGGTAAAAATCCTGCTGAACGAGCGGGAGGCCAAGCTACCCATCCAATCAAAAACGGCTCCTTACTATGAATGGAACGCCGTAAAAGATTACTGGAAAAACACACTGGCTCAGATATCGCTGCCGTGATGATCTGAAACAAACGAAAATCGCTCCACAAAACAGTTCTGTTGCCTGTTTTCGTAGAGCGATTTCTTTTTCTTTACTGACAGCAGTCGCGAAGTACCAGAAGGCTTTCCGGTCCCATATTGAAGAGCAGGTCGGCAATGCTCAGATTGGGCAGGAAACCGTTTCTTTCGGCAAATACCTGATAATACGGTACGGCTCGGAAATGGGCGTCCTGCTCGGCCGGAACACGCGGCTGGATCAGGAAACGGCAATCTTCTGCCGGACCGCAGTTTTCGTCGAGGAACTGGTCGGAACGGCTCATCTGGGGCTGAAGGTCGATCAGACGGCACACCGTATCTTGAATGGCCAAATTGAAATCCAACAGGAAATCCCACTTTTTCTCATAGAACGGGCGGAAATCATCGGCGTAGTACTCAAAGAACGGACTGTTGCGGTAGGCCGATTCCAGCGCGTTCCAATGCAGATGGCGCCAGTTGCCATGGTCGGAAATACGGATGTCCTTCATGGGGCATTTCAGTCCGTCGTATTTCACGGTAGGCACCGTCAGAGCCAGCGGTCCGTCGGGCGCGGCAATCACGCAACGGTTCCGGTAAGTCTGCTTCGTATAATGATCAAACTGTTCCGTCACCACACGGGGATAACGGAACAGTTTGGTATAATATTGCACCGGGGCCCAATAAGCGGTTGTGAGCCATACGGTGTCTTTTTCTTCGGTCATAATTCTTGTTTCTGCTTATTTGATATTATCTACCAGACGGAAGAGGCGGTTCCAGCGTACATGACCGTCAAACCATCCGCGGTCTTTGTCGAGCGACAACCAGATGATAATCGGCTTGCCGACTACATGATCCTCGGGAACAAATCCCCAGTAACGGGAATCTTCGGAGTTATGACGGTTGTCACCCATCATCCAGTAGTAGTCCATCTTGAAGGTATAACTCTTGGCTTCCTTGCCGTTGATATAGATCTTTCCGTCTTCCTTCACTTGCAGGTCATTGCCTTCGTACACACGGATCGGGCGCTCATAAACGGCAATGTTCTCCGGAGTGAGATCGATAGACTTGCCTTTGGCCGGAATCCATACCGGACCGTAATTGTCGCTGGTCCATCCGGTTGCCTGATTCCAAGGGTAGATACCCTCGGTATCGTTGGCCGGTTCGTAAGCGATGCTTTCTACAATATCCTTACGTTTGGACAGAACGTCATAGGCATGCTGGGTGAGCGGCATCACGCCACCGCGCTGTGCGGCTCCCTGAAGGTCTTCCTGACTGAGTCCCAGTTCGCGAACCAGTTCGTCGGGAATATTCTGTTTCAGGCTGATGCGGTAGTTATACTGCACATTATCGGGCTCTTTATTCGGTTTTCCGTCCAGATAAACAATGTGGTCCTTAATCTGGAGCGTCTGTCCGGGCAATCCCACACAGCGCTTCACATAGTTCTCACGACGGTCCACCGGACGCCAGGTTACCTCACCGAACTCGGCCTGATTCTGTGCCACATACTGGCGTCCCAGTTCATAGAACTGAAGCAGATAGGAGCGCTGCTGCATCACGGGCAGTGAGTCGAGCACGGGCACCGGAGCAATCATCTGGTCGTAAATCTGACGACCGTAGCCGTAGCACAGGCGGTAGTACACGGCCTGATAGTTCGGATTGAGCGACACGGTATCTCCGGCCGGATAGTTGAACACGACGATGTCGTTCAGCTGTACCTTGCCTCCCTTGACACGCTTATACTCCCACTGCGGCCACTCGCTATAGGATTTGGTACCCAGAATAGGCATGGTGTGCTGGGTGAGCGGCATGGAAAGCGGCGTTTGCGGCACACGCGGTCCGTAACTCATCTTGCTCACAAACAGATAATCGCCCACAAGCAGGGATTTCTCCAGCGAAGAAGAAGGGATGGTATAGTTCTGGAAAAAATAGATATTCACAAAATATACCGCAACCAAAGCAAAAACAATCGCATCAACCCAACTCATCACGGTGCGGGTAACGGGATTCTCGGCATCCTTCCACCAGGTCCAGCGTATTTTCTTGGTGATATAGGCATCGAAAATGAACGGCAGTACGATCACGCCCCACCAGCTTCTGATCCAGATCAGAAAGGCAATGTAGAGCAGGCACACCACGCTCATTTTGATCCACTGCGCCTTGGTCGGTTTCTGATTCTTTCTTTTCATGATGTTTATCTTCTTGAGGTTAGTTGGCTTTTAGAACTGGAAAAGATCGTCCATCGTGAGCAGTCCGGTATGGTTTGCCGTATATTCGGCAGCCAGCACAGCGCCCAAGGCGAATCCTTTGCGGTTGTGGGCATCGTGCGTGATGGTAATCTTGTCGGCCTCACTGTCGTAAGAAATAGAATGAATGCCCGGAACCTCATCACGACGGATGCTGTCGATCGGGAACTCGGATGGCTGGCACTCGTCGCTGCCGCTCAAAGTTCCGTCCGGAGCCAACAGGGTACCTTTCACCCATTTGTCCTTACGGTCCAGCTCACTCAAAATGCCTTCGGCCAGAGTGATGGCGGTTCCGCTCGGTGCGTCAAGCTTGTGGATGTGATGTACTTCTTCCATCTTCACCTCATATTCCGGAAAACGGTTCATGATGCGGGCCAGATACTTGTTCACTGCGCTGAAGATGGCTACTCCCAGACTGAAGTTGGAACTCCAGAACAGGGTCTGTCCTTCTTCACGGCACATGCGGCGCACGTCATCGCCATGCTCCTCAAGCCATCCGGTAGAACCGGAAACCACTTTTACGTGGTGTTTGAAGGCTTTCAGATAGTTATCATAAGCCACATGAGGCGCGGTAAACTCTATCGCCACATCGGCACTGCGGAATGCCTCAGAATCGAAATCCTGAGGATTGTCAATATCAATGATGCTTACAATTTCGTGTCCTCTGCTCAGTGCAATCTGCTCAATCATACGGCCCATCTTGCCGTAACCAATTAATGCTATTTTCATATTCATCTATGTTTTTGTAGGGCAAAGATAGGGATTTGAATTTAAATTCGTTACATTTGTATAGAAATAAAATGGATATAAAACCGGCATACCATGGAAAAACTGCTGCAATATATTTGGAAACACAAGATATTTCCGCTGACTCCTTTATGCACAGAAACGGGGGAAAAAATAGAAGTAATTGACCCGGGAACCCAAAACACAAACTCCGGACCGGACTTTTTCAATGCGAAAATCAAGATAGGAGATACGACGTGGATCGGCAATGTAGAAGTGCATTGCAATTCGTCGGAGTGGTTTCAGCATGGGCACGACAAAGATGCGGCATACAATAATGTGATTCTACATGTAACGGAACAGATGGACTGCCCTGTAGTTACGGCTGATAACAAGACGGTGCCACAGGTGCAGTTGCCGGTGCCGGAAGAGGTTATCCAACAGTATAACATATTGAAGGCATCGGACGATTATCCGCGCTGCCACGAAATCATCCGCACCTTGAGCGGCTTTATGATACACAGCTGGATGAGTGCCCTGGTCTATGAAAGACTACAGGAACGGTCGGAACTGGTACTGCAACGACTCAAGCAGCAGAACGGTGATTGGGAACAGGCTTTCTTCATCACACTGGCCCGTAACTTCGGGTTCGGACTGAATGGGGATGCCTTTGAGCGCTGGGCACGACGGATTCCGTTTCAGGCCATCGCCAAGCATCGCGACAGTCTGTTCCAGACTGAAGCTTTCTTTATGGGACAGGCCGGTTTGTTGGATTCAGATGCCATGGACCGTGAGGAACGCGAAGCGGCTCTGAACGACGAGTATTTCCTGCGTCTGCAAAAGGAATATGCGTATCTGCGCCATAAGTTTGAACTGACTCCGCTGTCGGCCGACAGCTGGCGCTTCATGCGCACACGGCCACAGAACTTTCCGCACATCCGTCTGTCGCAAATCAGCCGTATGTATCAGGAGGAAAGACTGAACTTTTCCATTATCCGGGACATCAGCGACATCGAAGAACTGCGCCGCAAACTGCAGTTCCAGACCAGCGAATACTGGGAGACGCATTTCCTGTTCGGCTATCCGTCGCCGCACAGCATCAAGCGGATGGGACGCGGTTCCATTGATCTGATCATTATCAACACCATCATCTCTACCCTTTTTGCATACAGCCGCTATCTGAACGACACACGCTATCAGGAGCAAGCTGTGGGACTATTGGAACAGCTCAAGCCCGAAGAGAATCATATTATCCGCCTGTGGCGACAATGTGGACTGGAGGTGCAGCATGCGGCCGACAGTCAGGCTCTGATCCAGTTGAAAAAGGAATATTGCGACCGACACGAATGCCTGCGCTGCCGCTTTGGCTATGAATTTCTGAAATCGAATAAAAAATAAAATAATTATGGAGGATAAATATTGTTATGAACTCAAGATGAAGGTGCGTGACTATGAGTGCGACCTTCAGGGAATCGTCAACAACGCCAATTACCAGCATTATATGGAACACACACGGCATGAGTTTCTGCTTTCTACAGGCGTGAGCTTTGCCGATTTGCATAACCGGGGTATTGATGCGGTGGTGGCACGACTGAACATCGCCTTCAAGACTCCCTTGAAAAGCGGAGATGAGTTTGTCTGCAAACTGCGTCTGAAGAAGGAAGGCATCAAGTTCGTGTTCTATCAGGACATCTTCCGTCTGCCGGATATGAAATGTGCCATCAAGGCACAGGTGGACACGGTATGCGTCGTAAACGGACGTCTGGCCGAATCTCCGGAATTGTTTGCGGTTCTTGAAAAATATATCAGCGAATGACCGAACAGGAAATCATCTATACCATGGCTCTCACACGGGTGCCCCGGCTGAATCCCACGAACCAACGCATTCTTTTGCAGGAACTGGGTAGCGCCACTGCTGTGTTCGAAAACCGGAAAGACTTGAAACAAGTGCTTCCGGACGCTTCGGAAAAACTGGTAGAGGCCGTAGTACACATGGACGAACAAATAGCCCGTGCCGAAGAGGAACTGCGCTTTGCCACAGACAAGAAGGTGGATTGTCTGTGCTTTCATGACGCAACCTATCCGCAACGGCTGAAAGAATGCCCGGATGCCCCTATCCTGCTGTTCTTCAAAGGTAACGTGTCGCTGAACCAAAACCGCATCATCAATATCGTAGGCACCCGCCACTGCACGGAGTATGGTAAGGACATTTGCAACCGTTTCCTTCGGGAACTGAGCGAACTGTGCCCCGAAGTACTGGTCGTCAGCGGGCTGGCTTATGGCGTGGATATTCAGGCACACCGAAGATCCTTGGAAAACGGTCTGCCCACCGTTGGCGTACTGGCGCATGGGTTGGACCAGATTTACCCACGTATGCATCGCGACACCGCCATACAGATGATGACACAAGGCGGATTGCTCACCGAATTCATGAGCGGAACGAATGCGGATAAGGTGAACTTTGTACGCCGTAACCGCATCGTGGCCGGTATCAGCGATGCCACCATTGTAGTGGAATCGGCCGAAAAAGGCGGGGCGCTGATCACCGCAGACATTGCGTCCAGCTATCATCGGGATGTATTCGCTTTTCCGGGACGTATCGGAGATCCTTACTCACAGGGCTGCAACCGGCTGATCCGTGACAGTAAGGCGGCTTTGTTGGAATCGGCTCAGGGATTCATGGAAGCTATGGGCTGGCCCTGCAAGAAAAAGGAAGAGAATAACGGAAAAAGCTGTTTCGAGCTGTTCCCTGACTTATGCGAGGAAGAACAGCGCATCGTAGACTGCCTGCGCCAGCATGACAAACTTCAGATCAATATGCTGACCGTAGCCACGAACCTACCCGTACACAAATTGAGCGCCTTTCTATTCAACCTGGAAATGAAAGGCATCATCAAACAACTCAGCGGCGGCATGTACCGATTGCTCTGACGCAACTCAAAAAATTAATTTATGGAAGAAAAGAATATAATCATATATAATACAGAGGACGGAAAATCAAAGGTAGTCTTATATGCCAAGGATGGAAATATTTGGATGAATCAAAATCAAATAGCGGAACTTTTTGACACCTCTATTCCAAACATAAGCATGCACATATCTAACATTATAAAAGACAATGAATTAGATCAAAATTCAGTTATTAAGGATTACTTAACAACTGCAACCGATGGTAAAAACTATAGGGTAACCTTTTATTCTTTAGATATGATTTTGGCCATTGGCTTCAGAGTTCGAAGCAAACGCGGAATACAGTTCCGCTCCTGGGCAAACAGAAATTTGAAAGAATATATGATTAAGGGCTTTATCATAGATGATGAACGCCTCAAAAATCCTGATGGGCGTCCGGACTATTTTGACGAGTTATTAGATCGTATACGCGACATCAGAGCCAGCGAAAAAAGATTCTATCAGAAAATACGTGATTTGCTAAAATTAAGTAGCGATTATGACAAAACAGATAAAGCGACACAAATGTTTTTTGCAGAAACACAAAACAAACTACTCTATGCTGTAACCCATAAAACGGCCGCAGAAATAATTGTAAGCCGTGCTGATGCCTCACAGCCCAACATGGCATTAACATCATGGAAAGGCAATATAGTACGCAAGCAAGATATTTATATCGCAAAAAATTATCTATATAGTGATGAAATTGATTCTCTAAACAGACTAACTGTATTATTCCTTGATTCTGCAGAATTGCGAGTAAAGGAGCGCAAAGATTTAACTCTAAACTTTTGGCGCAATAATATTGATGCTTTATTAAGTTTTCAGAATAAGGAGGTCCTGAAAACAGCCGGAACTATTTCAAATAAACAAATGGAACACATTGTAGCTGCAATATATGAAGAATTCAATCAGCGCCGAAAACACTACGAAGCACAAATGGAAGAAAAAAGAGAAGAAGAAGATTTAAGGATTCTAGAAGAAGAAATCAACAAAAGACGTAAATGATGAATATCTTCTGTTCAACTTGGAGATGAAAGGCATCATCAAACAACTCAGCGGCGGCATGTACCGAATTCTCTGAAAAACCTCTCTGTCATCGAAACAATAAAAATGCAGTCTTCAAGCCTCAATTAACGGTTTGAAACTGCATTTTTCTTTTATTAAGAAATAATTTCTATTTGATAAAAAGTTCCGGTTCTTATTTTTAAGGCTAAAAAACATGTAATCAAACAAATAAGTCTGATTTCAGGCCTTGAAATTTCATTTTTTGCAAACATTCCTACCAACAACATTGAATCTTTAAAATTCAAGACAAAAATCTATACCCTTTTAGGAGCTTATAAAATATTTTTTTACCTTTGTAACGTTTTTGCACCTATTCACTTTTCATAAAGTTTTAGGTCTGAGAACGTACATTTATGAGAAGGCGTTTACTTGACGCTTTGTTCTTTGACGCATAGAAACTTCGCAACTTTCTGGTACAGTCTAGAACATGGCAACGGTAGATGCCCTAGTGGGTATGTTTTATGCTAGCCCTTATTGTATCCATACATTTTTGTATGGGTAAGGGAATTGTATACATATCGGCATGGGCTTCTGCGTTGCTCGTTCAACTGTACCGGGCAATGCGAAGGCCTCTATGCGTGGAACGAGTGACTGGTACAGAACTCCCACGCTTTTCTGTATCTGTATTGATCAATATCCATAATTCGTTAATCACTGATTAGGGGAGTATCAGCAAAAAATTATTCGTCATATCAATGCCCTTTCCTACCATTGCTTCAGAAAAAAAAGTCCATAAAGAGATTCCGTCTCTTTATATATTAAAAGCATTTTGTGCTTTCGCTGTTATACTCGTACATACCAGTCTTATTTAACGTGAGTTCGACGAATTCAGAACAATGCAAGCTGTGTGTCAACCGTTCGTGA
>CAJMQV010000002.1 GCA_905215575.1 uncultured bacterium
AAGTTCGGCTATATAGCGATCTTCTGTTATCAAGAGGGTATTTTGACACACCCTCTTTTATAGAGTGATATAAGTTCGTTCCTTTTCGGATGAAATTTCCAAAATGATCAGGAAGCTTCCTGAAGACAAGCCTGCTGTTGCCGGTATCTTCTGCGTGCCAGTTTATGATGCACTAAGATAAAAGCCGGAATGAGGAATACATCGGCTGCCAGCCATGCCGAAGGGTCGCCGTAGCACACTCCGGTATAGCCCAACATCGGCACCAGGAAGAGGCTCACGGCTACACGGTCTACCATCTCAAATACGCCGGAAAGCATGGCCAGACGGCTGAATCCCAATCCCTGAATACTGTATCGCAGAATGCAGAGTAATCCGAGCGGAATGTAATATGTGCTGGATATTCTCAAAAACTGAGAAGCCTTGTTGATAATTTCGGTTTCTTCGGGAGAGACAAACATCAGCAGCAGGGTTTTGTCTGCGGTATATAAAATCACCAGACATACCAGACAGTAGGCAATAATCATGGAGAAACTGGCTCGCACGCCCCAGTTGATTCGTTTCAGTTGTCCGGCTCCCAGATTCTGTCCGCAATAGGTGGCCATGGCAATACCCATATTCTCCAACGGACAGATAAAGAACATTTTGATGCGCACGGCCGCAGTAAAGGCGGCCACGCAGGTGGTGCCCAGCGCATTGTTCGCGCTTTGCAGCATGATGCTTCCGATGGCGGTGATGGAAACCTGCAGGCCCATAGGAAGTCCCATTGCCAGCAGTCCTTTGGCATAGTGCCAGTTATACCGTTTGTCCTCGGCATCCATTTTCAGGAGCGGAAACTTGCGGAACATATAGATGAAACACAGCATGGCAGATACGGCTTGAGAGAAGACGGTAGCAATAGAGGCACCCATTACTCCCCAGTCGAGCACCAGAATACAGAACAGATCCAACAGTATGTTCAATACGGCCGCCAGAATCAGAAAGTTGAAAGGAGTGCGGCTGTCACCCAATGCCCGGATAATGCTTGAGAGCAGGTTGTAGAAGAACGTAAACGGGATGCCGATAAATGTTACCAACAGGTACAGATACGCGTCGCGGAAGATTTCGTCGGGTGTCTGCATCTGCTTCAGGATAGTGTGACACAGCAATGAAGTGACAATCATCAGGAATACGGAGATTCCTAAGGCCAGCCACAGACTGTTGCTGATATAGCGACGCATGCTTTTGTAGTCACGTGCTCCGAAAGTCTGTGCTACGGGGATACCAAAACCGCAGCAGCATCCCAGACAGAATCCGATGATGAGAAACACCACAGAGGTACTGGCACCCACGGCAGCCAGTGAGTTAATGCCCAGATATTTTCCCACAATGGCCGCGTCGATGAGGCTGTAGGTCTGTTGCAGGATACTGCCTAAAATCAGTGGGAGAGCGAAATTGAAGATCAGTTTGAAGGGCGAGCCTTCAGTCATTTCCTTTACCATAAAAAAACTGTTATACCTTGAAAACAATATAAGAACCGAAAGACTATCCCGTTTCCTCCCGGATCCGGAATAGTCTTTCAGTTCATCTTATCCATATTGTGTCTTGAAGTCGGGATAAATACATTCTGTTATCTCCTTTACTTCATGCATATTAAACTTTGTTATCGTGTTTTATTTTTGGTCGTAAGCGTGCTTCGGATAGTCGATGGTGTAGTGCAGTCCGCGACTTTCCTTCCGCTCGATGGCCTGACGGGTAATGAGATAACCCACATTGATCATGTTGCGCAATTCGCAGATGTCCTTGGTGGCTTTAACCCGCTTGAAGAGTTCTTCGGTTTCTTCATAAAGCAGGTCCAGACGGGTCCATGCACGCTTCAGACGCAGGTCGCTGCGCACGATGCCCACATAGTTGCTCATAATCTGTCCCACTTCCTTCATATCCTGGGCAATGAGCACCTTTTCTTCGTTACTCAATGTACCCTCGTCGTTCCATTCCGGAACCTGTTCGTTGAAGGTATATTTGTCGATGTTTTCCAGACTATGCTTGGCTGCCGCGTCGGCATAGACCACTGCTTCGATGAGCGAGTTGCTGGCCAGACGGTTACCGCCATGCAGACCGGTGCAGGAACATTCGCCCACGGCATACAGACGATGAATGCTTGATTCGGCGTGCAGATCCACCTTGATTCCACCACACATATAGTGGGCGCACGGAACTACCGGAATATATTGCTTGGTGATGTCGATACCGATGCTGAGGCACTTGGCGTAGATATTCGGGAAGTGTTTCTTGGTTTCTTCCGGATCCTTGTGGGTTACGTCCAGACAAACATGATCCAGACCATGGATTTTCATTTCCTTATCGATGGCGCGTGCCACAATATCGCGCGGAGCCAGACTGAGGCGTTTGTCATACTTCTGCATGAATTCTTCACCGTTTGGCAGACGCAGAATACCTCCGTAACCACGCATGGCCTCGGTAATGAGATAAGCCGGATGAGTTTCGCCCGGATGATACAGAGCGGTAGGGTGGAACTGTACGAACTCCATGCCCTCTACCGTACCTTTGGCACGGTAAACCATGGCAATACCGTCGCCTGTAGAGATATTCGGATTGGTGGTTGTGGCGTAAACGGCTCCTGTTCCTCCGGTGGCAATCAGAGTCACTTTAGACAGGAAAGTATCGATTTTCTGGGTGTCGGGATCAAGGATATATGCACCGTAGCACTCAATGTCCGGAGTGCGGCGGGTCACCTCTACGCCCAGATGATGCTGCGTGATGATTTCTACGGCAAAATGGTTTTCCAGAATCGTGATGTTCGGTTCGTTGCGTACCGCCTCCATCAGTCCGCGCTGAATCTCAAAACCCGTGTCATCAGCATGGTGCAGGATGCGGAATTCAGAGTGTCCTCCTTCGCGGTGCAGGTCAAATTCTCCGTTTTCCTTTTTGTCGAAATTTACGCCCCATTTCAGCAGGTCCTTGATACCCTGCGGAGCATTCTTCACAACCATTTCCACGGCCTTCGGATCGCTGATGTAATCACCTGCGATCATGGTGTCCTGGATATGTTTTTGGAAATCGTCTACTTTCAGATTCGTTACCGAAGCGATTCCACCCTGCGCTTTGGCAGTATTGGCCTCGTCGAGCGTTGTTTTACATACTAAGGCTACTTTGCCTTTTCCGGAACGGGCCACTTTCAGGGCATAACTCATGCCGGCTACGCCCGAACCGATAATCAAGAAATCAAATTTGCGTATCATGTCTGTTAGCGTTTACGACTGCAAAGCTACAGAAAAACTCGCTTCGTTGTGCCGCCGGACTTCCGGTTTTTTGTAAAATCCTTTGTCGGAGTTCCCAAAAGGGCAAACTTTGCGGTTTTAGTGCAGTCGGTTAATCCATTCCGCAATGTCCTGCATCACTTCCGGAGCGAGCGTTTCCTCTATCTGATCATATTCGGCAGGCGAACCTATATTCTCTTCAGATTCATAGGGCTGGTTCGGATTTGCGGATGAATTTATGGTTTATATCGATTTTTGAAAGAAAAGGTTTTCTTTTTAAAAAAGCCATGCATCAAAGTTGCTGGAACTATTGATACATGGCTTCATTTGTTTTGAATTTATTGAACTTAACTACCTAATTAAAGCATATCACACAAAGCTAGCAGTTGAGCTCCTGCTTGATGATTAATATCAAGACGGACAACCTCTGAAAGGAATTTACGTGCCTTTTCTTTGTCGCCAAGTCCCAGATATCCAATACCCATAACCAGATTACAGTGAATCAGATTGCGTACATTCAAGTCATCGTCCCAAATCAACAAGTCGGGCAGCGATACGGCAAAGTAATCAATCTTCACTTTGTCGAACAGATGCTTTTCTCCGTGTTTGATGAGTTTGTTGAAGCAGCTGCGCGCCTTGTCTTCTTCTCCTAATTTACGCCATGCCAGTCCCTGATAGAAAATCTTGTCCGGCTGCTGATCATTGTAGAAGAATGCGATGGCAGGCTCGGCAGAACCCTTGGTTGCTCTTTCGAAATATTCACGGGCTAATGCTGTTTCCTGAAGACCTTCGTATGCGCAAGCCATCCAGTAGTGGATGTCATTCTCTTCTGCCATGGAAAGTTTGCCTTCACCCAGATTATCCGGATATTTTTCTGTTTCCTTCAGCAGACGTATTGCATCGGCATAGCGCTTTTCTTTCAGGGCTTGCTTTGCCAATTCTACGCGGCAGAACACGTATTGACTGGTAATTTTGCCTTCACCACCTTCCCAAGGATGGAATTTACGGGTGTTGATCAGATCGTATGCTGTCTGATACTCGCCAATCTGGTTGTAGAGAGTGATGCGTTCAATGCACAAGTCATCACGCTGTTCTACAACATCTGCATGCGCATTCAGGAACTCCAGACGCTGGCGGTGCGGATAACGGAGTTTTTTGTACAGCTGGTCAAGCTCCATCAGGATGCGGGCATCCGATTCATCCAGTTTATAGGCTTTTTCCAAAGTTGCCAGTGCTTTCTTCGGATCATTTTGTTTGTTGTAATAAGCCAAAGATAGGTTGCGCAATACTGTCGGATAGGTATCATCAATTGATGCGGACTTTTCCCAGCAAGCGATTGCTTCGTCATATATACGTGCTGCATAATGGAAGTTTCCGAGATAGTAAGGGGCCTTGGCACCTTCCGGATTCAACTTCATAGCATCCTGAAGCATAAGCATTTCTTCAAGCTTATTCGGGAAGCAATAATCCGGACATACGGTTTCTGCCTTTTTGTAGAATGAAACAGCTTCATCCTGCTTGCCCATCATGGAAGAGAAATATCCTAATGCGTAGTAAACCATCGGATAAGTAGCCTCTTTATCTTCGATCAGGAAGGAGAGCAGTTGGGTAGCTTCTTCATACATACCTGCTGACGCATAGTCAATGGCATACTCCAAATAGCTGTGTACAGCACCACGCATTAATGATTTCATTTCAGCTTTTATCGCTGATGCAGCTTCTGTATTTCCTTGCACACTGTTGATGAGATAAGATTCAAAACGGCATCCCATGTTGAACTTATCCATTGTCAGTGATTCCTGAATGAGGGCTTCTGCCTTGTCGTAGGCACCGGTTTTACGCAGGAACGAAGCTTTCAGCTGGCGTCCCTTATGGTTTAACCAGTTACGGAACAAGGAACGGTCTATATGATCCAAACCATTGGCATAATCCTTGCGGATCATATCAATCTGTGCCAGTCCCATATAACCGGCGTCTTGCCATGCCGCGTTCCAGGTAGACTTGAAGAAAGCATCATACGCTCCATCAATATCCCCTTGCATTTTCTTGCTCCATCCCAAGTTGTAATAAGGTTCTCCGTCGTATGGATTCGGATTACGTTCCGTTTGAGTAGCGATGGCACGGTCGAAGTATTTCTGCGCTTCGGCAAAGCGTCCGCGGCGCATCAATAATAAACCAACTGCATTGTTACAACGGATATCTCCTTCGTCACGACTAAGTGCCTCCATATAGTAATCCATAGGAAGGTAAGTAGCGTGGCGATATTGTTCCAAATGATGTCCGGTGAGGAACAGCTGCTCCATGCTGGCAATCTTTTTAGGATCGAGTGCGGCTTTAGCCGGTTCCGGAATCGGTCGGATTTCCGGTTTCTCTGCCTGATAGCTTACCAGAACCTTTCCGTTTTCATCGAGTACGGTCAGTTTCAGTTCTTCCAGTTTCTGTGTATCACATGCAACGGTGTTCGTATAAGCGTTGTCTGGAGCGACAGCGGTATGAGCATCCAGATAAATCTTTCCGCTTTCGGCATGAGTCAGCATCACGCGTACTTCGCGATGTGCTGCGGTGGTGTACAGAATAACTTTAATCTTATCCTTGTCTTCTGGAAGAAGATTGATCAGGGCGTCGCGAGTGGCATTCTTTACCATTCCCACTTTCTGATAAGGCATGAAGTACTGTACCCATGATTTCTCTTCATATGGTTGCAGCCAAGTGAAGTCCGGCTGGTTGTCGCAATACATACCGGTCATCAGTTCGATATACGGTCCGTCTTCGTCTGTCAGATTGCGGTCCCATGCCTGACCGAAGTCTCCGTGTCCCCAGGTCCATTGTTTCTTTCCGGCATTTACGTGATGGTCTGCCACGTGAAGAAGTCCTGCTTCGATGTGTTCCTCATATCCGCCTACAAAGTCGAACTTGGAATTTATGGCCATATAAGATGTCGGAACGGGGATATTCTTGTATCTGGAGATGTCCACTCCGGCAGAATAGTCCACTTTATAGTACTCTCCTGTAGCGATCGGGAAGCTGGACACTGCACGTTTTCCATGATCGAACACGGCATTGACATCTGGTGGGAATACAGAGTAATAATCTTTATTCACCACTACTGCCGGATTGGCCCACCACAGGAATGTCTGCGGGAACGGAGTACGGTTGTAGACCTTTGCCTTGATTTCAATGTATGCTTTACCCGGATACAGTGTAAAGCCGGCCATACCTTTGGTGCGGAACATGCGCTCCACTTCGCTGCACCAGATTGTCTTGCTTCCGTCGGGGAATTCTTCTATCGTACAGTCTGTAGGCAAATAAGTGCTTGGTCGATGATGCTGAGGCCAGTTAAACTCGATACCTCCGGAAATCCAAGGACCGGTAAGTCCCACCAAAGCCGGCTTGATAACCTGATTATAGTAAACGAAATGGCGTTTTTTTACTTTGTCATAGGCCATTTGGATACGTCCTCCCAGTTCCGGGAGAATCATAACCTTGATATATTCATTTTCTATAAAGAACGCTCTCCAAGGACGATCGTGTTTTTCGTCTTCATTTTTTTCGACAACCGGATAAGGGTATACCGAACCGGAACTTCCCTGATAAACTCGTTTTTCAAGGAAAACCGGATTCTTTTCCTCTTTTCCGATGCCATAGGTAGGCAGCATGACGATTTCCTCCCAAGCTCTTACTTCAGAGGTGTTCACCGTGCTTTGAATTAAATATTCAGTTATTTTTTCCATGATTTGGTAATATTTTGTATGTATTATTTTATAAGTTCTTTTTCAAGTTTCTCCAGTGATTTTCCTTTTGTTTCCGGAATTCTTCTGAGAACGAAAATAAATCCAAAGAAGCAGATTGCCGCATAGAGCATGAACGTGCCGCCTGTACCCAGGCCGGAATTCAGGAATGGGAATGTGTAGGTAAGCAGGAACGAAGCGATCCATAGAGCGGCTGTGCATACTGCCATGGCAACGCCACGCACTCTGTTCGGGAATATTTCAGACAAAAGTACCCAAGTGATCGGACCGAGTGACATGGCATAGAACCCGATGGCCAGAACAACAAATACAATCATGATGAAGCCTTTGAACTCAAAGAAATAGCTCAGTCCGAGCAAAGTGTATATACCGGCCAGTCCCAAGGAACCGATGAGCATCAATGTTTTTCTTCCCAAACGCTCTACTGTATAGATGGCTACAAATGTGAATACCAGATTGGCAATACCTGTTACCACGATATTCATCAGAACATCAGATATGCCATATCCTGCGGCCTGGAATATTTCCTGTGCGTAGTTGAAGATCACGTTTGTACCGCTCCATTGCTGGAACATGGCGATGACGATACCGATGACCAGCACGTTTCTCATCTTTGAAGAAAAGAGCAGGGACAAGGCTCCTTTTTCAGAGTGAGATGAGGCGTTGGCTTTTGCGTAGTTGTCCAGCTCGTTTTGCGCATATGCTTCACCACCGATTGAAGCGAGTACCTTTTTTGCCTGCTCATATCGTTTGACACTGACCAGCCAGCGCGGGCTTTCGGGGATGAACATGGACAACAGGAAAAATGCTCCCGAAGGAATGCATACGGCCCAAAACATCCATCTCCATCCGGTCTGTCCGTTCCATGAATTCAAGATGTCGGCAGCGGTTGCTTCAGCAGGAACCGGATCGGCGATAAGCATATTGACGATTTGTGCTCCCAAGATACCTATCACAATGGTGAGCTGATTCAGAGTGACCAGCTTGCCGCGGATATGTGTCGGAGCAACCTCGGCGATATACATGGGAGAAAGGTCGGCTGCCAGTCCGATGGCAATACCACCGATAAGACGAGCCGTTATAAAAGCCGGAATATTGGTGGAAGCTCCCGTTGCCCATGAAGAGGCAAAAAATACGAATGCCGAGAAGATAAGCAGTTTCTTACGTCCGTATTTATCGGCTAAGAATCCGGCCATAGTCGCTCCCAAAAGACATCCCAGAAGAGCGATACTCATGGCCAGCGCCTGCATGCCTTCGTTGCCCGCAATATTGAAATAAACTTCGTAGAATGGTTTGGCACCACCGATAACCACCCAGTCGTAACCGAAGAGAAGGCCTCCCATGGCAGATACCAGGCAGATGAAATAGATAAATATCTGATTGAACTTTTCCATGATAAAAATAATTATGAATAAAATATTTAGGTTAATTAATAAATACCGTCCGCAGCCTGTTTCTTGTTTTCTGCCGTACCGAACATGTCCTTGATCTTATCCATACCTTCCAGCGGTGCCGGATTAAATGAGGAACTGTTCATGTATTTTAAGATGGAAACCAGCATCTGTCGTGCCACCGGGCGTTTGTCAAGCGATTTTTCCAGATCGAAAGTTGCCAGTACCAGTTTTCCTTTACCTACACTTCCTTCATAGAGCGAGGCTAAACGCCGGTTGTTGACAAAGTTGTCCACCATTTCCACAATAGGGCTGCCACCCTTCAGACTGTCTACTACCATTGTGGTAGAATTGATATTCAGGTCCCACCATTGCCAGTCGGTATGCATTTCTGTCGGAAAGTCTGCCAAAGCAGGGTGTTTCGGATCGCAAAGCACTCCCATGGTGCTGGCCTGATTCGGGAAGTGAACGGGACTCCAGAATACAGGAACAAATTTTCCTTCTATTCCCTGAAGAGTACGCCAGTCGGGATTGAAAAGAACCTTTGCCCCTTGGTCTAACAGAGCCATGGCTTCTTCATAGTTTCTGGTATACTTTACCTCTCCCCAGTCAGCTTGAATATCTGAAGGATATACCCAAATGTTCCAGCGGTTCTGATATTCTGTGCCTTTCAGAGCGACACTGATCTCCAGTTCTGATGCTTTTTCTATTTCAGAAAGAGGGAATTCAATCTTGCCGATACGGCCATTATGCCCGATGGTCAGACTGTTTGCACGGATTTGTCCCGTTGACAGAATCTGTTTGCCGGACTTTACTTTCCAGATCAGAGTTTGACCGGTCAGCTCTTCGGCGCTGTAATTACAGATCTCTACGTCTGCTGTAAATGTTTCGTTGTTCGTATATACAGCTTTCGGAAATCGTAATAAGGGGACTATTGGAGAACAGAATTCACGGAACTCTTTGCCGCTGATGATACCTTTGCTCTCCCAGAAAGCATTGAGCAGTCCTACCAGTGCTGTTCCCTGGCCCGGAAAATCATGCAGGTCGAGCAGTTGGAATCCGCTGTTGCCGGGTGTCTTAAGCGCTCTTTCTATTTCTTCCTTATAAAGAATTGCGGCTAAATTGCCCGATGCCTCCAGATAATCTTTGGCTTTATGGATCAGACCTTTCTTTTCCAGGTCAGCTTTTACCGCCATGAAGTTTAAAGGAATCAGTGTTCCCTTGTATTTGGATATTTCGCTTAAATCCGGATATACCGAATACTGGCCTACCTCGTGTGTGATGAGCGGTACGTTCATACCTTCGATGGCCTGACGGAAATCCTTGTCAAAGGATGGCTTTTCCTGATTAAAGACTCCTTGGCCCCGCACCCATCCTTTTTTGGTCCATTGGGTGATGAAAAAGTCGTCATCAGGCTCCGGCCAGTCTCCATGTCCTCCTTCGAAAGTAAATGAAGTCGTTGTATAGAGATGTCTGTCATCAGCCTTTTTCATTTCTCTTATCATGTTTCCCATGACGTTGAAATCGTACTGAAGTTCATTGCCCAAGGACCAGAAGCAGAATGAAGGATGATCACCATATTCTTTACTGATACGCTTGGCTTCAGAACGCAGGAATTCTATGGTCGGAGCGTCTTTACCTAAAGTGACACTCCATACTGGAAGTTCGACCTGCAGATAGAATCCCATTTCATCGGCCGCGTTGAACGCCGCTTCCGGAGGGCACCAGGAATGAAAACGAAGATGATTCATGCCATATTCACGAGCAGCGGAAAAAAGTTTTTTCCAAGACTTCTCATCTGTTGGAGGTGTTCCGGTCATAGGAAATATACAGCATTCCAGAGTTCCGCGCAGAAACATCGGTTTTCCGTTAAGCAGAAGTCTGTTTCCCTGGCTTTCAAGATGACGCAGTCCGAATGTCTTTATTTCCTCAGACGACATGTCTTCACTGCTTATTTCGGCTGAGGCCTTATATAGATAAGGATTGAATTCATTCCAGAGTGGAGCGTCTTTGCCCAGATTGAAGGACAGTTCCATGGTGGAGAGTCCCGGTTGGGCATTTAGAGTCTTCTTAGCAGAAGCATATTGTTTCTTGTCTTTTTTTCCGGTAATATCTATATGAACCGTAACAGGAGAAGTCCGGTCCGTTGTATTTTGTACGGTTACTACAGCTTTGACCGAATGAGTCCGTGCATCAGGGTATAACTGGAAGTTGTCAATTCGGATCTGGTCTGCAGCCTTAATGAACATATCTCCTAAAATGCCGTTCCATTTTACCTGGGTTGCATCGGTGTATGCGTGAGCCAGTTCGCCTGCTGAAATGTCATAACGCTTCCGGTTGTCTACGCGTACGGTAAGAATATGTTTCTTTCCGCTTTTAAGATAAGGAGTAAGATTGTATTCGTGAGGTGTAGTCAGACTCTCTTCATGTCCGTTTACCTTAATTCCGTCAATCCATACTTGAGTATCCCACAATACACGTTCCAGATGTAAGATATAATCTTTTCCGTTCCAGTCAGAGGGTATGTTTATTTCCTTGGAATACCATGCCGGCCCTATATAACTGTATGCTCTTGTCAGGTGTAAGAGCTGAGGTTTTTCCAGAGCTGGCTTTAAAGTGCATTTATTACCTAACTTGGCATCATCGGTCGTACCCGGAAGATGGATAAAAGACTTATACAGCTTTCCTCCCCAGGATTCTTTGATACCGACATTGGCGCTGTCAAGGCTCACGGTCCATTTTCCTGCGAGATTGATTCTCTCATCAGGTTTGCCTGTTACGGATATACCCAGTAAAAGCAAGGTTAATAACACATTCCTCATGATACGACTCTAAATGGTTTGTTATTCATTTCTGGTGGCAAAATAACAAAAATGCTCTCTCAGGTAAAATGTAATAAACAACTATAATGATGTAGAATTATCTGATGCAACAGATTTTTTGGTACTTTTCGTAATTCCTTCTGTTTCTTGCTTTTGACATTCTGTCATTTTGCTTTTTATACTTCTTGAGAATCCGTTTTTTCTGACCTAAAGGACCGGCAGATCGAAAAATAAAGATTCTCAGAAGGAATTTCTTGAAATAAGGGTTTGATTTTTAGATGTCTATACGGAAAATGAACAAACCTCCGAGCTTTCATTCAGCTGAAAAGAAGGCAAGAAATAAGGGATTATCACCCTTCTTTGAAAGCGTCCCGATGTTTTTGAAGACTTACCGTGGTGCTTTTTTGCAACTGCCGTGGTGTTTTCTGATGCTCACCGCATCTTCATGCTTTGAGGTTTGCGTCCTTCTTTTGCATAAATGCTGCATATATACTGTTTTTATGCATGTTTATTGTGTATATATATGCAAAAATCTCTATAGAATGATATGATGGTTTAGAAGGTCTGTTTCGTGAAAATGATTCTTATCAAGCAAATGGAAACTGAAAGCTTTGTATGGTTTCCATTTTGTTATGGTCAGTCCTGTACCTTAAATCAGCCTCTTTTCAGATTAAAATAAGGCGTATATTCTCTTTTTAGGTATACTTTAGTATACTTTTCCTCAAAAACTGCCCTCAATTTTTTGGGGTGTCCTATGAATTGTTTACATTTAGGAGCATCATTTGTATGAAAGCGAGCAACTTATGTTGTTTGCCATGTTTCATCTTTAAAAGATACAGCCATGAAGAAAACAAGTCTGATGCTGCTTTTGCTTGCCGGTAGTTTCTGTATGCCGGCTGCAGCTGAGAATAAGCAAGATGCCTGCAAGATACTGGATTTAAAGAGAGTTTCTTCTCAACTGAATCTCAATCCACAGTCAAAAGAAAAACAAATGGCTTTTCTGGAGGCTTTCCCGAATTCATGGGAAGAGTTTATAGCCGTTTACCATCATTATGATCCTTTGACCGGCTCGTATGACCGGCTGTATCAACAGGCGCCGAAGCATATCGAATCTTTGAAGTCTTTGGATCAGGTGGACGATGCGCGGCTGATACCACATTTGGTGGATCTGACTTACGGCAGTAGTTGGGATGCTGATGCCCCCAATTACTTGCAGGAAGTATTGCACGAACTGATGACCGGGAAAAAAGACGCTTTCTTTGCGGAACTGTCTAAAAGAAGCAAGGCGGCACAGTTTGACTTCTGGGCCTTTTATTGGTCAAGCCCGGCAAAGAAAACAGATTCTCCTTATGCAAAAGAAAAGAAAGCACTTGAGTCTGCCATGAAAGACAAGTATCCGCAGATCGTGCGTGCCCTATCGCTGGCCTATGAATATTATTATGGGGAGGCCATGCCTCTTTAAAGGATATATGTTTTTTGAAGCAACTCCGAAAGCCTTTTGAAGTTCTTTCGGGGTTGCTTTTACTTTTTATTTTGCGCAACATAATGAAAAAGACAGTTCTTTTATTTGGGTTACTGAATTTTATACCGGCTTTGAGTAGTATCACTTTGGGAAATCCAAAACTTTCCAAAGACACTTTGTTCTTTCAGAACGATACGATTTCCCAGACTCTGATTTGGGAGAAAGTAAATGATTTGAAAATATCATTCTGGTTGTCTTCAAAAGACGCGCACCAGCAGAAAGCGTGTATCTTTCAAGGAGAAGCGGAGCGGCCGGATAGTTGGGATTTTGGTGATGAAATTGATATGGATGCGGATGGAAGCATTTATCCGGCTTCAGAATATTGGTATCACGGAAAAGATGTGGAGTTTTCCGTAAGAATCAGCCATGATCTTCAGAAAGCACGGATCTATTCCTTGAAAAACCCCTCCTTGCCGTTTATCTATACCTTGCGCAAGAAGTCTGCGCCGGCTTGTCCTCCTGTTTCGGCCTTAACGCTCTACGAATCCGTCCGAAACGTAGCCTATCAGCATTACAAATCCGGCTTTGAACCGTGGAAAGGCAAGGAATTTTCCTTAGATCTGTTTGGCCAGGGCGGAATTAATGAGAAGAATGTAGCAAGCGGTTTCGATACGCTGTTTTTACCCAAGATGATCGATGAGGATTACGAAGGTGCCACTATCGTGCACCTGAAAGGTTCAGTCATTCCTTACAAGAATCTGGATGTGGCCTTTTTCCGTATAGATTGTGAACTGAACCACAAGGGCTGGAATTTTACGGACTACGTGATGGCCACTTATACTCCAACCGGTTTCCCATTGGATTATCGGGTATTGGGACGCAAAGGCGTCGTCCCTTATATGGGTGGTGTATCTGATTTCCGCATGAAAGGCAACTTAGACAGTATGGTCTTTGTGTCCGATCAGGCTTCTTGTCTGAATGAACAGCAGTTGGCCGACTTTGGAAACCAGGATTTTGAAGTGCGCCGTATGCGTTATGAGATCCGTGGCGACGGCCGGATTACCGGCGTACAGACTCAGAAAGCCTGGAAGGAAATAAAGGAACGCGATGCGGAGGACGTTTCTGTTTCCTTTGCTGATTATCTGTCTCTGTTCCGTCCTTTCGGTGACCGGGACGATGTGAAGAATCTGTTTTCTTTAGAGGGCCGGAAGAAAGCGACTGTGGCAGGAGGCGGACCTTCTTCGGCCTCGGAGGAGCCGTTGAGTGTGGGTTACGTCCGTCGCTTCATTCCCGACGGAATAGACCCGACCTGTGAGAAAAGGACCATTGGGTGGTATCCATTATATACTTTCCGTGCCGGTAAATATGTGGTTTGCTCCCTGTACAAGTTCGGTGACGTACCGAAATCTTATAATTATCCGAATCGGGAAGGTCTTCTGGTGGTCTATACTCCCGAAGGTAAGATTGTAGATGCCTGTCCTTTGGCACGTGAAGGAGATTTATGGTCGTATTATATTCCCCAAGGTACCGTCCGTCCTTTCTGTCTGCAAGTACGTCAGGATTTTCGTACCGTTCTAGAAAGTTCATATAATAGCGTGTGGAGTGAATATACCTTGGGTCAGGACGGACACATTCAGGTTCGTCTGATTCGGGCAGATTAGCGGGCGGATTTTTGAAGGTCGAGCTTCTGACCTGAATATGTCTGATGCAAGTTATAAACTTATTTTAGAGAGTCTGATACATTTCCGAAGAGATGGGACGTGTCAGGCTCTTTTTTGCATTCTTTGCCGACGGTACAAAGAAAAAATTGTAACTTTGTCTCATAAATTCAAACAGATAAAGTTTTTATGATACGTACTTTTCATGCCAAGATAGATCCGGTCCTGTTGGTCGGATGCCTGTTGCCCAGCACCGTGCTAGCTGTTGTCTTCTTTTGGATCAAGCAGCCCATTCCGGCACTGGTTTTCCTGGTGCTGATGGTTTTGATTGTAGAACGCCTGATTCACACCTCGTATGTGCTGACCGATGACGGTGTGCTGTGGATAGACAAGGGTCGTTTTGTTCGCAAAAAGGCCGTGCGTTTGGAAGAGATAGATCGGGTAGAGCTGTTTCAGTTGCGGTCCTTCTTTCTGATACGTCGCCGCGATGCCGTGATGCTGACACTGAAGGACGGTTCCCAATTGGTAGTCAATCCTTTTCCGGCCGAAGAGTTCTGTCATGTCTTACTGAAAAGGATGGGAAAATGAAACAGCATGTAAACCGATATCTGTTCCGTCTGTTCGGAATGCTGCTGTTGCTTGCCGTCTGTCCGCTTTCGGCTGTAGCAGCCGATGAGGAAACCGAAGAGCAGGAGTGGCGCGATGAGCTGTGTCAGGAACTGGACCGCCTGTGTGCTTCTCCTTTGTTCGAGACCACCCAGCTGGGACTGTGCGTTTACGACCTTACGGTCGATACAATGCTGTATACCGTAAATGCCCGCCAGCGCATGCGTCCGGCTTCGACCATGAAACTGCTGACTTCCATTACCGCCCTGTCGGTGCTGGGAGGTTCGCATACGTTTCAGACCACGTTGTATCACACCGGAGCCGTGAATAACCGGGTGTTGCAAGGCGACCTTTATGTAGTGGGAGGATTTGATCCCCGTTTCGGTAAAGATGACTTGTATGCTTTTGCCGAAGAAATCAAACTGATGGGCGTGGATTCCATAGCCGGAACCCTTTATGCCGATGTCAGTTTCAAGGATACGCTCCGTTGGGGCGAAGGCTGGTGCTGGGACGATGAGGCCGAGCGTCTGACTCCGTTGCTCTATCAGGGCAAAGACTGCTTTATGGAACAGTTTGTACGTGCCCTTGGCGAGCAGGGCATTGCGTCGGTTGGTGTGACCGGACAGGCCGTATGTCCGGCTGATGCCTTTTATATTACCAAGCGGGCGCATGCCATGGATCAGATTCTGATGCCCATGATGAAGGAAAGCGACAATCTTTATGCTGAATCCATGTTCTACCAGTTGGCGGCCCGGAGTGGCGTGCCCTATGCTTCTGCCCGTCAGGCGGTAAACTATATCCGTACCTTGATCCGTGAATTGGGTTACGATGCCGACCTGTATCGCATTGCCGACGGTAGCGGACTTTCCCTGTATACTTATCTCACTCCGGAACTGGAAATTGCTTTTCTACGCTATGCCTATCAGCATAATCCCATCTTTACCCATCTTTATCCCTCGCTGCCTATAGCCGGCCGCGACGGTACGCTGAAATCACGCATGAAGCGTGGAAAAGCCTATAAGAACGTGCGTGCCAAGACAGGTTCTGTAAGTGCTGTGGCTTCTTTGGCCGGATATGCGCAGGCTTCGAACGACCACATGCTGGCTTTTTGTATCATCAATCAGGGATTGGTCAAGCTCAAGTCCGGACGTGACTTTCAGGATGCTGTATGCGAGGCGCTTTGCCGATAAAAACAATTCCGCTGTTCTTTTGAGGAAAGAAAAAAGTAGCCTGAGCTGTCTGTTTTTCATTTTCTATTTCTTATATTTGTGAAATATAGAACACGGTTCGCCAAAGTCAGATTTTGAAAAAATGGTTGGGACTTGACTTTGCGCTTATCTTTTACTATATTTGTAAACGACAACTTTTAAAAAGAATAGGCTATGAAGTACAAATTATTGGTTCTCGATGTGGATGGAACCTTGCTGAACAAGGCTGGCGAAATCACGAAACGCACCCTGACCACTCTGCGCAAGGTGCAGCAGATGGGAGTACGCATCATGTTGGCATCGGGCAGACCGACGTATGGTT
This sequence comes from uncultured bacterium, assembly GCA_905215575.1. Lineage (GTDB taxonomy): Bacteria > Bacteroidota > Bacteroidia > Bacteroidales > Bacteroidaceae > Paraprevotella. The sequence continues at coordinate 16,476 of CAJMQV010000002.1, forward strand.
TGTTACCGTTGGCCAAAATGTTGGAACTGGGCACTTACGAAGGCTATATCCTCTCTTATAACGGCGGGCAGATTATCAGTGCCCAGAACGGAGAGGTGCTGTTTGAGCGCCGCATTAACCCCGAAATGTTGCCTTATCTGGAAAAGAAGGCCAAGAAGAACGGGTTCTCTATTTTTACTTATAACGAAAACCGCATCATAACGAATAATGCCAGTGACCCTCATATTGTGGATGAAGCGTTCATTAATGATATGGAGATTCAGCAGGACGAGGAATTCTCGCTTGCTGTGGACTATCCGCCTTGCAAGGTGGTATTGGTGAGCGATGACGAGGAGTCGCTCGTGAGTCTGGAACACCATTGGAAGCGTCGTCTGAACGGTGTGCTCGATGTGTTCCGCACTGAGGATTTCTTCCTGGAAGTGGTCGGTTGTGGTATCGACAAGGCGAGTGCCTTGGCTGCCTTTATGGATAAAGTGGGCATCCGTACTGAAGAAGTGATTGCCATCGGTAATGGAGTGGCCGACGTGACGATGTTGCAGATGGCCGGACTGGGTATCGCGATGGGAAATGCTCCCGACTCCGTGAAACGATGTGTGGATTACGCAACCTTATCCAACGAAGAGGACGGTGTGGCTGTGGCTGTAGAAAAAGCCATTTTGTCCGAAGTGCGCCTGTCGGAAATTCCGCTCGATGCAATCAACGAACAGGCCAAGTCGACGTTGATGGGTAATCTGGGTATTCAGTATACCTTTGCATCACCCGAGCGGGTGGAGGCCACGATGCCGGTAGATCACCGTAACCGTCAGCCGTTTGGCATTCTGCATGGTGGAGCGACGCTGGCTCTGGCTGAGACCGTAGCCGGACTGGGCTCCATGATTGCCGCCAAACCCGATGAGTTTGTGGTGGGAATGCAGGTCAGCGGAAATCATGTATCATCTGCTCATGAGGGAGATACCGTGCGGGCCGTGGCCACGAGTGTGCATTTGGGCCGTTCGTCTCACGTTTGGAATGTGGATGTGTTTACTTCTACCGGCAAGTTGGTTTCTTCCGTGCGGGTGGTCAACAGTGTGATGAAAAGAAAATGATTGAAGAAAACGAAAAAGAATGGAGTAATATAGAAAGGTGGCTGGCGCAGGGCGCTTCCTTTGCCCTGTACCGCATGCCTCAGGATGATGTCTGTCACGGACTGATGCAAAACGGGGCTGTGGAGCAGCTGGAAGATATCTCCCTGCTGAATGGAAAAGCCGGATTTGTATTTGCCCCCTTTCGAATAGATTCCCAAAATCCTTTATTATTATTGAAACCTGAGGAGCGGATCTGCTTCTCTCTGAAAGCCGAACAAGACTTCGACCGGACGATTACTGAGGAAGTATCCCCGTTATCGGAGTCTTATTCGGCTTGCTTTGCATCGTTTCTGCAGGAACTCTGTGAAGGTGAATGCCGAAAATTGGTCCTTTCGCGTCGTGCCCGTATCGGGCGGGAAGAAGGCTTTTCCGTGCTGCGTGCTTTCCATGCGGCCTGTTGCCGTTTTGAGTTCTCTTATGTGTATTTGTTTTATACTCCCGAAACCGGTTTCTGGTTGGGCTGTACGCCCGAAATACTGCTCTCTGGCGGGCAGGGAGCTTATCACACGGTGGCACTGGCCGGAACACAGAGTCTGCAACAGGGCGAACTGCCGCAACAGTGGGATGACAAGAACCGTGCGGAGCAGAATTATGTGACCGAATATATTCTGTCGCAACTGGCCCGAAAGGGAATCTGTGCCGAAAAGAACGGTCCTTATCCGGTACGTGCCGGAGCATTGGCGCATCTGAAAACCGATGTGCACTTTGCGTTGGCAGCAGGTGAGGGACTGGGTGATTTGCTGAAACTGCTGCACCCCACACCGGCCGTGTGCGGAGTGCCCAAGGAAAAGGCCTTTCAATTCATCCTGGAGCATGAAACGACTCCCCGTACCTATTACACCGGCTTTTTGGGCTGGCTGGATCCGCAGGGACAGACCGATCTGTATGTGAATCTGCGCTGTATGCAGATGCTGCCGGATGCGTTTGTGCTTTATGCCGGAGGGGGAATCCTTTCTTCTTCACAGGTGGAAGATGAATGGCAGGAAACGGAAAAGAAGATGGGAACGATGCGCTTTGTGGTGCATCATGGTTATGCAAAATAATTTATGTACTCAGAAAAAAAGAATATCCTACAGTTAGTGTCCCTGCTCGAACTGCATGGGGTGCGTACGGTAGTGCTTTGCCCCGGAAGCAGGAACACGCCGCTGATTCATACTTTTGTCACTCATAAAGCCTTTGAGTGCTTTTCGGTGACCGATGAGCGGAGCGCGGGTTTTGTGGCGCTTGGTCTGGCTCAGGAGCGGAACACTCCGGTGGTGGTTTGCTGCACCTCGGGCACCGCGTTGCTGAATATCCATCCCGCAGTGTGTGAGGCCTATTATCAGCATCTTCCGCTGATTGTGATTTCGGCCGACCGTCCGCAGGCCTGGATCGGACAGATGGACGGACAGACACTGCCGCAACCGGGTGTGTTCGGTCCGTTGGTAAAGAAAAGTGTGCATCTCCCTGAAATCCTTTCCGAAGAAGACGAATGGTATTGCAACCGTATGGTGAACGAAGCGATATTGGAATGCACGCATCGCGAGTGTGGACCGGTACAGATTAATATCGCTCTGTCGGAGCCTTTGTTTCAATATGGAGCAACTGCCATGCCTGAAGTGCGCTGCATCCGTCGGGTAGAAGCAGAACGGGCTTCCGATTTGACTACTGCATTTCGTACAGCCGAGCGTCGCATGCTGATTTGCGGACAGCTTACTCCGGCTCAGGCCGCTCGTCTGCAACCTCTGTTGCAGCAGTTTGACGGAGTGGTACTTTCGGAACATCTGAGCAACTTGCATCTGAAGGAGGAGAAAGGCTGTCTGCGCTATTTTGACGCTGCTCTCTCTACTTTGGGGGAGGCACAGCAGAAGGAGTTTGCACCCGATCTGCTGATTACGATGGGTGGACACATTGTGTCCAAACGGTTGAAGAAGATGTTGCGTAAATATCCGCCTCGTGAGCACTGGCATATTACGCCTCAGGGCGAAGTGGTGGACCTGTTCTGTGCGTTGACCCATGTGGTGGAAATGAAGCCCGAGGACTTTCTTTGTGCCGTTTCTACAACTGCAAGTGATGAAACCTCCGGCTTTCTGAAGCAATGGGCCGACCTATGTCGGGTGTCGCAACCGGCTCCGGAAACTTTTTCCAGTCTGATGGCCGTGGGCCACTTATTGAAAGCCTTGCCCAAACCCTCCTGTCTGCATTTGGCCAACAGTTCGGCCGTGCGTCTGGCGGCTCTGTATCCGATAGCATCCGGCATCCGGGTGTTCTGCAACCGGGGTACCAGCGGAATAGAAGGTTCCTTGTCTACGGCCATCGGTTATGCTTCGGTTTCCAAGGAACTGAACTTCGTACTGATTGGGGATTTGAGCTTCTTCTATGATATGAATGCCCTCTGGAACGGAGCTATCCGCTCGAATCTGCGTATTCTGTTGCTCAACAATCAGGGAGGCGGTATATTCCATACTTTGCCCGGCATGGATCTGGAGAGTCCGTCGTGCCGGTATGTCGAAGCCGTACACGGAGCTACGGCCCGTGGTTGGGTCAAGGACTGCGGACTGGTTTATTTCAAGGCCGAAACTCGGGAACAGCTGACAGAAGGCATCCGTCTGCTTACAGACCCTCATCTGGACGCTCCGGTGCTTGTAGAGGTCTTTACCGATATAGAGCACGATACAGAGGCGTTTAAAGCCTTTTTTGATTCACTGAAAAATTAAAAACAAGATAGATTTATGGCAAATAGAGAATGGAAAGTCTTGAAGACTTATGAAGACATTATTTTTGATTTCTATAACGGTATAGCCCGTATCACCATCAACCGTCCGCAGGTGCGTAACGCTTTCACACCGCTTACTACGGCCGAAATCAGCGATGCTTTGCTGGAGTGCCGTGAGCGTCAGGACGTGCGTGTGGTGGTTCTTACGGGAGCCGGTGACAAAGCCTTCTGCTCGGGAGGAGATATGCATGTAAAAGGTCGCGGTGGATATGTAGGTCGTGACGGTGTTCCTCGCCTGAACGTGCTTGATGTTCAGAAGCAGATCCGTTCGCTGCCGAAGCCGGTCATTGCCGCTGTAAACGGTTTTGCGATTGGCGGTGGTCATGTGCTTCATGTAGTGTGCGACCTGACGATTGCTTCCGACAATGCCATCTTCGGACAGACCGGTCCGCGTGTGGGCAGTTTCGATGCCGGATTCGGTTCTTCTTATCTGGCTCGTGTGGTAGGACAGAAGAAGGCGCGCGAAATCTGGTTCCTTTGCCGCAAATACAATGCTCAGGAAGCATTGGAAATGGGATTGGTCAATAAGGTCGTGCCGTTCGATCAGCTGGAAGACGAATATGTGGCCTGGAGCGAAGAGATGATGACGCTGAGTCCGCTGGCTTTGCGTATGATCAAGGCCGGATTGAATGCCGAACTCGACGGACAAGCCGGTATTCAGGAATTGGCCGGAGATGCCACCATGCTGTATTATATGACCGATGAGGCTCAGGAAGGTGGACGTGCCTTTTTGGAGAAGCGCAAGCCTAACTGGGACGATTGTCCGCAAATGCCGTAAGAGTCTATACGATAATCTCGTAATTAATACATCAAAATATGGAGAAACTTACCGTACAGGAAGAAGATGCTATGGTGTTGATCTGGCAGCATGCCCCTTGTGTGGTGCGCGATGTACTGGCTTTTTATCCCGAACCTCGTCCGCCATATACCACTTTGGCCTCTGTTTTCAAGAATTTGGAGCGTAAAGGATATATCGAAGCCCGCAAGGTGGGTATTGTTTACGAATACACTCCTTTGTTGAGTATGCGCGAATATAAGAGCGCGTTTCTCGAAAATTGGGTGCAGACCTATTGTGAGGGTTCTTACAAGCAATTGCTGGCTTTTCTGGTAAACGACCAGCGCTTGTCGCGTAAGGAACTGAAGGAGATGTATAAAATGATGGAAAAGGATGGAAAGAAATCGTAGAACCATATCTGTAAATCCGGCGAAAGACACATTCAGGGTTTGCTTGCTTTTCATTTTCCTCCTTTTCGGATGCTTGTCCGAATTACATGCTCAGACCTCTGTAAAAGCCAAACTTCAGTTGGAAAAGGCAGATCAGGCTCCGGAATATAAAGGTGGAGAACAAAAGTTTATTGAGTTCCTGCAAAAGGAGATTCACTATCCGGTCGATGCTCGTGCATATGGAGTAGAAACTCAGGTTACGGTTCATTTCATCATTGATGAGTCGGGAAAGATTCAGAATTCCGAGGCCAAGGCAGGTCATTTGCATCTGCGCAAACAACACACCGAGGTGGACGGATATACCGGAGCCACGCAAAAGCGTGAGTCTGAGCGTTGGTGGGCCCAGATCCGTAAGGAAATCGGTGGCCAGATGGAACACGAAGTGTTGCGTGCCCTGTATAAAAGTCGGAAATGGAAGCCCGGCAAGAAAGATGGAAAGAAAGCAGAGGTAAAAGGCGTTTTGAAGGTTTCTTTTCTCTATACGGAAGACGGTAAAGAATCATAATCAAAAAAACTTTCCTTTGATCGGGTAAAATGCTTCTTTGTAGTACTTCTGGTTTTCAGATACTGATATTTATGTTCGGCCTTTCTGCTTTATATCCGTTTTTACGGTTCTGAAGAAAGGCAAAAAAACATTACGATGAATTTATAAGAGGGTGTGTCAAAAACTAAAATGACTACTCCTCGAAGTTACAGATTGTAACTATAATAATTAAAAGGACCGTATCAAACTCTATATTGAGTAATGATGCGGTCCTTTCTTAAGTCTTTTAAGGTACTCAAATTTCAAATTATAAGTTCATCTTCTCAAAAAATGAATTTTGACACACCTTCTTTTAGTACCGTTGATAGACGGTTTGTTTATTGATGTTTCTTTTCCTGTAAACACTGTGCAAATCCTTCAATGGTATCTTGGAAGGAAATACCCACTTGAGCGGCTTTTTGATTATCAATCATCAGATTGCGCGGATGCTCCGGAAAGCGCTCCTCGTCGGCCAGAATCCAGGAAGAAGGCTCCGGCAGTTGCATCAGTTCTGCAAAGCGGATAAAAGTTTCATAACTGTTCCGGTCGTTCATGCTGCCAAAGTTGTAGGCTCCCCCGGGAATATTGAGGCAAGCCTCCATGTTGCGTACCACTTCCCACACATTGGTTATGCCCCGGTATTCGCGTACCGCCGCCTTCAGTTTTTCTCTTTTCTGGAAAGCTTGAAGCAGGTTTACCGGCAGGTTCCGGTTCAGTTTCCACGGGCTGTCCGGCAAGTCATACATCCACGTGAGCCGTAGTCCCACCGCTTCCGGAAGGATTTCCGCAATGCGTTTCTCGGCTTCCAGTTTGTCACGTCCGTAAATACTCTGCGGGTTCACTTCATCAGTTTCTTTCCAAGGTTGCAGTCCCACATTTCCGTTATATACCTGATCCGAACTCATATACACCAGTTGTGTCTGCTGTTCCCGGCAGGCCAGAGCGATATGCACGCTACCTAACGTATTTACCTGATATGACTCTTCGGGATGGTTTTGAGAATAACCCGTATCGGAGATGGCGGCTGTGTGGAACACGATGTCCGGACGTACCTCCCGGAACAGATTCTGTACGGCATCCTCCCGACAGATATCCAGATCCTGGTGTCCTATGGCTATAACGTCATATTTTTCTTTATAGTGAGCGCACAGGCGTTGTCCGAGAAAGCCGTTGCAGCCCGTAATAAGTAGTTTTTTCATATTCTTTTATTCTTTTGAGGAAGAAGGATTCTGATTCATTTGTTTCTTCTGATAGGCTTCTATTTCTTTCCGGCTCCGGCTTACGGTAACCAGATATACTCCGCCGAAGATCAGACAGATGGCCAAAGCCTTGGTCAGGTTAAAGGAGTCCATACCCCAGCTTATAGCTACGATGCAGGCCACAATGGGCTGGATATAGTTATACATGCCGGCTACGGTAGGACGCAGGTTCTTCTGTCCGATCACCGTGAGCAGATAACTGCCGAAAGTGGCACCGATCACGATAAAGGCCAGCCCCAGAACCTCCATCAGTCCCAATCCCGTCCATTGTGTCTGGAGCAAGTCTCCGGCCGAGAAAGGCAGTGTGCAGATAAAGGCGTAGGTAAACATCCACTTCATGATGGTGACAAGGGAATATTTGCTTACAAAATCCTTGTAGAGAACAATGTAGAGCGCGTAGCAGAACTGTGCGGTGAGCACTAACAGATCGCCCCAGATGGCCGTATCCTTGCTTGGACCGGATGCGCCCGACTGACTGCTTCCCAATATCAGGAGCAGGGCGCCCGAAGCACCTGCCGCGATACCGAGCACTTTTTTTCCAGTGATCGGTTCCTTCAGAATGAAAGCCGCCAGAATCATGGCCCACAACGGCATGCTGGTGGTAATGATCGAAGCGTCTGCCGGCGAGGTCAGGCTCACACCGAAGATGAAGCACCCCTGGTTCAGAATAATAGCCAGCAGAGCGGCAAAAAACAGATGCACCATGTCTTTATGATGTACATGCTCCGGCTTTTGGAAAAAAGAGGTAACCCAGAACAGAATCATGGCACCGCCGATGCGCAGATCGGTTACCACAAGGGGAGTGACGGCTCCCGTGAGCATAATGACTTTGGATATGGGCGACATCAGTCCCCACATGATATTGGCTCCCAGCATGGATGCGTGGCCTTTCCAATGTATTTCTTTCATTTTCTTTTTGTATTATGGAATTTTCTCTTTCGTTAAGCCTCGTTTTTTATCGGGCTGTATGTTTTCTCATAGATGCAATGCAGCAGATGCCGTCCGGTTTCTGTCCGGAAGATCTTCTCCCGTATGATTTCAAGATGCTCTTTGGGAATCCGGTCTTCGTCGATATTGACCAGAAAGTCGGCCTCAATCAGAATCTGGTGATCTGCTTCGGTGATGTTCTTGAAGGTATGATGATGCCCCACCAGCCAGCAGATGCGTTCTATTTGTGCCGGAGTATATCCGCCAATCTGTTCCAGTAGTTTTCGGGCTTCGGCAGGCCCCTCCTGTTCCTGATGCTTTCCGTCGCTCGAGCCATATTTCTGTTCGGAGATGTGAATGCCGATATCGTGTACAATGGCCGCTGATTCCAAAATAAAGAGATTTCCTTCGTCCATTTTTTCCAGAGTGCCGATAGTTGCTGCCAGATTGTGCACTTTCAGCAGATGCTGGATGCGTTGTACGTCACCGGCATCATATTCAATCATGGCACGGATCAGTTTTGCGTGTTGTCGTTTCATGTGTTCTTTGTTTGTTTTAGTCTTGTCAGACAAAATTACGGTTTTCAGGAATAAAACGGTGTGTAAATAGCAGAAAATACATTACCGCGAGTCAAAAAGCCTAATTCTTGTTTTATCTGTTGTTTTTTCAGACTCCTTGGCCGAAATCTTTGTAATTTTGCAGCATCATTTTTCAGATGAACAGAATTATGGAGAGTTTACATTTTGAGATTTGTCCGCATGTGTTGCATTTCAAGCGTCCGGCGGGCACCTCGCGCGGTGTCTATACCACGCGTAAAAGCTGGTTTCTGCATCTTACAGATCCGGCCAATCCGGAGAAGGAGGCATGGGGAGAATGTGCCCCGCTGCCGAACTTGAGTTGTGACGATATTGAGGATTACGAGCGCGTTTTGGCCGATTTCTGTCAGGATGTGGCGCAGAAAGGATATATTGACTATCCGCTTTGGCGGAATTACCCTTCCATGGTGTTTGGCATGGAGACAGCCTTGCAGCACTGGAAAACCGGTTCATTGGCTTTCTGGGATACCCCTTTCTCACGTGGCGAACAGGGTATTCAGATCAACGGACTGATCTGGATGGGCGACTATGATTATATGTACGAACAGATTCTGAAGAAGATGGAGCTGGGATTCCGTTGCATCAAGCTCAAGATCGGTGCCATCGACTTTGAGCAGGAATTGGATTTGCTGCGCTTTATCCGTTCGCGTTTTCCAGTAGGAACCATCGAATTGCGTGTGGATGCCAACGGAGCCTTCAAGCCCGAAGATGCTTTGGACAAACTGAATCGCCTGGCAGAGATCGGTCTGCATTCCATCGAACAGCCGATACGTGCCGGACAGCGTGGCGAAATGGCTCGCCTGACAGCCGAAAGCCGTCTGCCCATCGCTTTTGACGAGGAACTGATCGGTATTAACGACCGTGCGGAGAAAGCCCGCCTGCTGGACGAAACCAAACCGGCCTATATTGTGCTCAAACCTTCACTGCACGGAGGAATGGAAGGCTCTAAGGAATGGATTGAGGAGGCCGAGAAACGCAATATCGGCTGGTGGATCACTTCTGCTTTGGAATCCAATGTGGGATTGAATGCCATCGGTCAGTGGTGTGCCACTCTGAATACCACTCTGCCTCAGGGACTGGGTACCGGCCAGCTTTTCGTAGACAACGTGGATATTCCACTTGAAGTGCGACAGGATGCCCTTTGGTTTTCCGCTCCGGAGCAGGCTAAGAAGAAAATTGTGCTGGAATGATGGAGCGGAGCTTTCAGTGTGATATTCGCAAACAGGTGTTGCGTGTGTCCGACCGTTGCTTTGATACCACCTTGCTGCCGGAACTTCTGGAACTGAAGAATCAGACTCCTGAAGGGATATATCGCGATTTATATACCTTTTTGTATGCCTGGTTTTCAGAGGGGGAAACCATGAAAGTACAGACTTCCGGTTCTACGGGAGTGCCTAAGGTGATGGAGGTTTCCAAACGCGCCATGATGAACAGTGCCTGCCGCACTTGTCGTTTTCTGGAGCTTCAGGAGGGGGATTCCCTGCTGCTTTCCATGAATTTGAAATATATCGGGGCGCAGATGATGGTCGTGCGTGCTTTGGTGGGCGGCTTGCGGGTGTTGCTTCAGGAGCCTTGTGCTCATCCTTTGGCGGCTGTTCAGGAACGGATAGACTTCCTGTCTATGGTACCGATGCAGTTGGCTTCCTCCTTGCAGCGTGAAGCGGAAAGAAACGTATTGCAGGCGGCTAAGGTGGTCATTGTCGGGGGAGGAGCTGTAGACAGCCAGTTGGAGGAACAGCTTCAGGCATTGCCTTGTCGGGTTTACTCCACTTATGGCATGACCGAAACCCTGTCGCACATTGCCATGCGTTCGTTGAAAGGTCCGGAGCGTTCCGACCGCTATTATCCATTGCCGGGAGTTACTTTGTCCTTGTCCGCACGCGATACGCTGGTTATTGAAGTACCCGATGTGTGTGCCGGACAACTGGAAACGAACGACTGTGTGACTCTTTATCCCGACGGTTCGTTCGTGGTAAAGGGACGTGTGGATAATGTGATTAACAGCGGCGGTGTGAAAATACAGATAGAGGAAGACGAACGCCTGCTTCAGGGAGTTCTTTCCTTTCCGTTTGCCATAACATCAGTGCCGGATTCTTTCTATGGAGAGAGGGTGGTATTGCTGGCGGAGCATCCGGAACTTTCTGCAAAAGAAACAGATGAGTATCTTGTTTTACTGAAGCAGACACTTCCCCGCTATCATGCTCCTCGTGACATTATATTTGTCCGTTCGTTACCCCGTACGGAGAACGGAAAGATAGACCGGAAAGGTTGCCGGAATGCAGCTTTGACGGGACTGGAAATAAAAAAAGGAGGATGAAAGTTCATCCTCCTTTTTTGTTAGGTTTATTTGTTTAGTCAACGATACAGATACTTACACGGTTCCAGTCCGGGTTGCTGAATACGCTACCTACACCCTTACCTTCGGTCTTGATGCGGCTTGCGTCGATGTTGTACTGCTTAACCAGAACATTCTTCACGGCCTCAGCACGTTTCAGAGACAGTTTCTGGTTGAATTCAGCATTTCCTTCCGGAGAAGCATAACCGGAAATGGTAACTTTTGCGTTGCTGTTTTCCTTCAGGGCATTTGCCAGTTTCTCGATGCTTGGCATCTGGAGAGCGTCAATAGTGCTCTTTCCCTGACGGAAGGTTACATAATAATCTTTTTCAGCGGCTACGGTAGTAGTTGCCGGTTTCTTGTTTCTGCAGTCGTTCAGGTCATTCTGCAACTGGTTGATCTTAGACTGTGCGTTCTCGAGTTCGCCATCCTTTGCGGCAACTTCCTGACGCATGCTGGAAATCATGGCGTTCAGAGCCTCGATTTCATCACGGTCGCACTCAATAGAGTAGTAGTGCTTGCCGGTGCTGTTCTTGAAGTGGTAAACCACACCTGCAGTCAGCTCAAATGCAGCCTGTCTGCCGTCGAAATTCAAGTGCTCCTGTCCCTTGATGGTCATATCCCATACTACAGCCGGCTTCACGGCAATGGTCCATGCTTTTGAATCACCGATGTTGAAATTTAAATTCATACCGGCCTTGGCAGATACGTGGTTACGATCGTACGGATCACCCTGTTTCCAATAAGGATTAGTGCTGTGCAACCATCCGAAACCACCGACAGCTTCAACTTCGAACAGAGATGGTTTGCCTTTGTAACGGCAGAACAGATTGTTCAGGTTTACACGATTCAACAAACTTAAGTTGTATACATCAAATGCAGTTTTGCTGGCATTGGTGTTAATGCTGGCCATACCTTCCAGACTCAAACCGTAAATCGGAGAAAGCTGCTTATCAATGGTAATACCCATTGTCGGACGCATGCTCTCAAAGAAAGGATGATTGATTAATGGGGTGACACCACCTACATTCAAGCCAATTGACCAGTTGTCACTCAGTTTGTTACCAGATACGTTGTTCTGTGCTTGGGTTTGGCCAAGAGCCAATGCACCCATGAGGAATAGTAAAGATCTTTTCATAATAATATAAGTTTAGTTTAATAAAAATGGTTTAGTCTTTCTGCAAATATACTTGCATTCTTCGGATTTTATCCTTTGTGTCGCTTTTATTTCGTGTTATATAACATTAGAGGCGTTTTTCCTCTTTTTTTTAATCAAAACATGATATTCTTTTGATTCTATTAAGGTAAAAATACGAACAAAAGCCTTTCTTTTGTGTTGTTGTAAATAGGAGGGGGAATTTTCCCCCTCCTGAATCCATGCAGGATTTATGTCTTATACCAAATGGCTGATCAGAGTTTCACGATCTCCATAGAGCAGATCGATTACCGGAATCTCTACCATAGTGTAGCAACCCGGTTTCTGCTTCATTGAAGCACGAGCCACACAAACCAGTACCTGAGCGGTCAGAGCCGGATTGTTGATGCGCATGTTGAACTCGAACAACTGGTTCTGAGTCTTTCCGGAAACACCCTTGCGAGTCAGGTTTACACCGTGGCCCATATCCAGAAGATCGTCTACACAAGGAACCTGGATCACGTGAGTCTCATCGTTTACAAAGTAAGCGTCAGCCTTGATAGCTGCTGCAACCTTCTCATATTCGTATCCTTCTTCTACTTCGATATATACCATACGACGGTGAATGCCGGTTCCTGTCGGGATAGTCATTGACAAAGCAGCCTTAACACCCTCGATAGCCTTAACAGCTACAGTGTGTCCCATACTCATACCCGGACCGAAGTTGGTGTAAGTGATACCCTTTGGAGCGATAGCCTCCAACAGAGTACGTACTATAGAATCGCTTCCCGGATCCCATCCGGCAGAGATGATAGATACGGCATTTCCGGCCTGAGCGCTTTCGTTCAGAGAACGGCGCAATGAAGTGATCTGAGTGTGGATGTCGAATCTGTCGACAGTATTGATACCCATAGCCAGAATTTCTTTGGCATATTCCTCAACCTTACGGGTTGGGGTAGCCAGAATGGCAACATCTACATTCTCTAATTCCTTGATATCTTTTACTACAGGATAGTTAGCCAGTTCTTCCGGTTTGTTTTCTGCACCGTTACGGCGTACGATACCTGCGATTTCAAAATCTGGTGCGGCTTCCAAAGCCTGCAGTGTGTAGTGGCCGATATTGCCATAACCCACGATGGCTGCTCTGATTTTCTTCATAATCTTTGTTTTATTGATGATTTGTTGATTTGGTTGCAAATATAGAGAATATCCTCAAATATTTATTCCAAAAACATATTGTTTTATCATTTGTTTTTATCTGTTCTTACTTTTTGATATAAATATCAGATAATCCCTTTTATTTTGCATTATCTATTCTCTTTTTTGTGTTATAATGTAATTGTTTGTTTCTTGTTTACTCTTCTTTCTATAATTTTTTCTGATTTTAGTCTCCCAAGGCTTACTTATTATATATAAGGAGTGATGGTGTATCTTATAGAAAAAAGGAAAATATGAACAATTCCTGTTGATATATGAATAGGAATAGAATAACAGAACACTCTAATTTTGCCGCAGTTAAAAGATAAAGGTTATGAGAAAACTGTTATTCATTTTTGCTATGATTGGATGCGTGTCGCAGCAAATTACGGCACAAAATATCCTCAGTTTGGAGGAATGTATAGAAATAGGTATAGAAAATAATCTTGCCTTACAGACCAAGCGTAATGAAATCCGTAAAGGACAATATGCTTTATCGGAAAATCGGGCCCGTTTGTTGCCTGTGATCAATGGCTTTGCCGGTTTTACCGATAACATAAAGCCACCGGTTTCGGTTACCGACGGATCTTCTTATGGAGTACCATACAATGTAACGAAAACCTTGCCATACAGCGCTAATGCAGGAATCCAGTTGCAATTGCCACTTTATAACCAGACCTTGTATACCTCTATGGATGTAGCCCGGATTATGGATCAGTTAAATCGTTTAGGCTATGAAAAAGCCCGTGAGGAACTGATGATGGAAATTTCCAAACTCTATTATCTGGGACAAACCACCAATGAGCAGCTGGAGATTCTGAAAAACAATATCGGTCGCTTAGAGGAACTGAAAAACATTACCGAGGCTTTCTATGATAATGGGATGGCCATGGATATTGACGTGAAGCGCGTACGGATTAATCTGGACAATATGAAAGTGCAGTATGACAATGCTCAGGCCATGCTGCTGCAACAGATGAATCTGTTGAAATACATGATGGATTTCCCGATAGAAAAGAACTTTGCCTTGGAGCGGGTACAGGCAGAAAAACTGTCGCATACCGAGTTGACCGGTCTGTCGGAAAATCTCTATGAAATCCAGATGCTGGAGTCTCAGAAAACGTTGGCTGAGAAGCAACGCAAATTGATCCGCAATGGATATATTCCTTCTTTGAGTCTGAGCGGAAATCTGTCTACTTCGGCTTTCACGGATAAGGCACGCTATTGGTTTCAGGACAATCCTTCGAGCAAATGGTATACCAGTTACGGGGTAGGTGTTTCTCTCCGTGTTCCGATTTTTGACGGACTGGAAAAGCGCAATAAGGTCCGTAAGGCAGAGATGGACATCGAAAATGCCCGTCTGAATCTGGAGAATACCCGCAAGAATTTGCAGACTAAGTATCTGAACGCTACCAATGATCTGATGAACAGTGAGCGCAACTTCTTTAAGCAAAAGGATAATTACCTGTTGGCAGAAGATGTGTATGCGGTGACCATTGACCGATATAAGGAAGGTATTGCTTCAATGACCGAGGTGTTGCAGGATGAGATGAGAATGAGTGAGGCTCAGAACAATTACATTACGGCCCATTATAATTATCAGCTGAACAATCTGGTATTACTCAAGCTCACCGGAAATATCGAATCTTTAATCAAATAACCAATTATAAAGAAAAAGAAATATGGAAAAGAATTTGGATAGACAGGATAAGGATATGCGTCAGGAAAAAGTTCAGAAACTCAAGAAAATGCGTCGCTGGCAGATTGTAGCCAGTATGCTGGGAGTAGCCGTGCTGGGTGTAGGCATCTGGCAAAGCGTCAGTCTCTTCTTGGATTATAAACACACCGAGGTAAGCAATGACGCTCAGGTGGAGCAGTATATTTCGCCCATCAATATGAGAGCTTCCGGATATATCAAGAAAATTTGTTTTACGGAGCATCAGGAGGTTCACAAGGGAGATACCCTGCTCATACTGGACGACCGTGAATATAAAATCCGGGTGATGGAGGCTGAGGCCGCCCTGAAAGATGCTCAGGCTGGGGCTACGGTAATCGATGCGTCGCTTGAAACCACCGAGAACAATGCCTCTGTGTTTGAAGCATCTTTGGCCGAAGTGGAAGTGCGTCTGGCTAAGTTGGAAAAGGATCGCCAGCGTTACCAGAACCTGGTAGCCCGCAATGCGGCCACTCCCATTCAGTTGGAACAAATCGAAACGGAGTATGCCGCTACCTTGAAGAAGAAGGAAGCCATCCAGCGTCAGCAGCGTGCTGCACGTTCCGGAGTGAAGGAAGTATCCCGTCGCCGCATGAATACTGAAGCAGCGATCCAGCGTGCCGAAGCCGCTCTGGAAATGGCCCGACTGAATCTTTCCTACACCGTGGTGGTGGCTCCTTGCGACGGAAAACTGGGTCGTCGTGCCATCGAGGAGGGGCAGATGGTCAATGCCGGACAGACTATTACCAATATCATCCCCGATACACAGAAGTGGATTATTGCCAACTATAAGGAAAAGCAAATCGAGAACCTGCATGTAGGTCAGGAAGTGGAAATAACGGTCGATGCTCTTAAAGACAAAACTTTCAAAGGGCGCATTACCGCCATTTCGGGAGCTACCGGTTCGAAATACTCACTCGTTCCTACGGACAATTCTGCCGGAAACTTTGTCAAGATACAGCAGAGAATCCCCGTACGTATTGATTTTGAAGGTCTGGCTGCCGAGGATCATGAGCGTCTGGCTGCCGGAATGATGGTTGTTGTCAAAGCTAAATTGTAAGAACTATGCCTTCCTGTCCTAAAAACTATCCGTTTTACAACTGGGTTCCCAAGCCTTTGGGCATACTCATCCTGCTGTTTCTTTTCCTGCCTATCCTGACGGTAGGAGGCACCTATTCGGTGAACAGCGGTGAGATGATGAGCGGGCTGGGTATCATTTCGGAGCACATTCAGTTTGCCACCTTTGCCACTTCGGTGGGAATGGCCGCTTTCGCTCCTTTCTTTTATCAGTTGGTGTGCATCCGTAGGGAGAAGATGATGTGTCTAGTCGGTTTCTCGCTGATGTATGTACTGAGCCTGGTCTGTGCCAAGACCGACAGCATCTTTCTGTTGGCACTGTGCAGTGTCATCATGGGATTCTTCCGTATGGTGCTGATGATGGTCAATCTCTTCACGCTCATTAAATATGCTTTCGGTATGGAAGCCACCCGTAACATTACCCCCGGTTTCGAACCGACTACCGAAGAAGGGTGGGATAAGCTGGATGTGGAGAAGAGCAACAGCCAGCCTATGATCTATCTGTTCTTTATGATTTTGGGACAGATGGGTACCTGGCTCACTGCATGGCTGGCTTATGAATATGAGTGGCAACATGTGTATTATTACATGATGGGAATGCTGTTGGTGTCTATTCTGCTGATATTCGTTACGATGCCCTATCACAGCTATGTGGGACCGCGCTTTCCGATCACCTTCCGCAAGTTTGGCAATGTTGTCGTGTTCTGCACCTTCTGGATGTCGGTTGTGTATATTCTGATTTACGGAAAAGTGCTCGACTGGTATTCCGATTCCACCATCTGGTGGGCCACGGGGATTGCGTTCGTCAGCGCTTTGGTGTTCATCTATATGGATGTTTACCGTAAATCGCCCTATTTCCTTTGGGATATCTTCAAGTTGCGTAATATCCGCATCGGAGTGATTCTTTATCTGTTGCTGATGATCCTCAACTCCAGTTCGTTGTTTGTCAATGTGTTTACCGGTATCGGTATGAAGATAGACAACTGGCAGAACGCTTCTTTGGGCAACTGGTGTATGCTGGGGTATGCGTTGGGAATAGTCGTTATCCTGCTGATGCGCAATAAAGGTGTTCATTTTAAATATCTTTTTGCCACAGGATTCCTGTTCCTCGGTCTGTCTTCTCTGTTCATGTATTTTGAAGTGCAGAATGCCGGTTTGCTGGAGCGTATGAAATATCCCATTATCATCCGTTCCATCGGTATGGTCATTCTCTATGCTCTGACGGCCGTATATGCCAATCAGCGTATGCCTTTCAAATATCTGTCTACCTGGATCTGTATCATGCTTACCGTGCGTATGGTGCTGGGACCGGCCGTAGGTACCTCACTTTATACCAACGTGCTTCAGAACCGGCAGCAGTATTATATCACTTCCTATGCCGAGAACAATGATGCAATCAGTCCTGAGGCTTCCGCCCAGTTCCGTCAGACGGTGTATGGAGCCAAGATGCAGGGTCGGAGCGAGGAAGAGGGACAAATCATGGCCAGTATGACTGCTAAAGGCAAAGTGCAGGTGCAGGCTACGATTTCTGCCGTGAAGGAGATGGCCGGATGGACTTTCTATGCTTGTGTTTTTTCTATGATATTTGTGCTGGTGATACGTTATCCTAAACGAAAATTGCTAACTTAGCGGATTGAAACGGTTTTTACCGGAAAAGGAATCCGCATGAGTACTGCACAAGAACGACTGAATCAATTAAACGAAGCTCTTATGAGCAAGATGTATATTTGCAGTTCCGGTGGGGAGGTGAGTTCCTTCCCGCCGCTGTTGAAAGTGCCTTATCAGGTGAACGGTATCGGGCTTGTGGTGTGTCAGCAGGGTAGTTTCCGTTTCACGCTCAACCGCGACAGCTATTCGGCTCATGCCGGAGAAACTCTGTTCATTCCCGAACATTCGCTGATCAAGATTACTCAGGAGTCGGAAGACCTGGAAGTGTTCATTCTGATCTATGATATCGAACCGATACGCGATCTGATGGGAAATCTGGTGCTTTCCATGTATCCTTATTCTTTGCTTTCTACCGAGCCCTGCCATGTGTGGAATACCGGGGAGGAAGAGGAGGTGACCCGCTATATGGGACTGCTCGACAGTACGCTGACCCGAGGAGAGGATCTCTTTGCGCAGAACGAGCGCAAGCTGTTGCTTATTTCGCTCACTTACCGCCTGTGCTCCATTTACAGCCGTAAGATGATGATGCAGAAGGGAGCCATCGGGCGTAAACACGAGCTCTTTATGAAGCTGGTTCATCTCATCGAGAAGCATTATATGGAAGAGCGCGGTGTGGAGTTTTATGCCGATAAGCTCTGTCTGTCGCCCAAGTATGTTTCGGCCCTGTCCAAGTCGTTGAGCGGATATACCGCTCAGGAGCTGGTGTTCAAGGCTATTGTGCGCCGGAGCATTTTTCTGTTGCTCAATACGCGAAAGAGCATCCAGGAGATTTCGGATGAGCTGCACTTTCCGAACGCGTCCTATTTCGGGACCTTTTTCAAGAAGCATATCGGGGTATCGCCGCAGCAGTACCGTGCGGTGTATGAACAGGAGTCAGAGGGGTGAGTGTCGGATGAATATGTAGTGTCACTATGAATTTATACAATATCTATGGAAATGAATAAGAAAGAAAAATATGAGGCTTTGCTGCCCAGACTGGAAGCCTTGATGGAGGGAGAACAGGACTGGACGGCCGCTATGGCCAATTTTGCGGCCGAGGTTCATGAAACATTCGGTTTCTTCTGGACCGGTTTTTACCGGGTAACCGGAGGACTCCTCCTTTTGGGACCGTTCCAAGGTCCGGTGGCCTGCACGCGCATCAAGTACGGTCGTGGCGTTTGTGGCACAGCCTGGAAGGAAAAAGTCACTCAGGTGGTGCCCGATGTGCATCTGTTTCCGGGGCATATAGCCTGTTCTTCGTTGTCGGAAAGTGAGATCGTAGTGCCTGTTTTTGATGACCGGAATGAAGTGGTGGCGGTGTTGGATATTGACAGCCGCGAAAAGAATACTTTTGATGAAACGGACCGCCTGTATCTGGAGCGCGCTGTGAAGTTCCTTCCGTGGGTTTCTTCGGAGGCAGTCGGAGAGCGGGATTAAGAATTACTGTTCTCGCGGTAATACATTACTTCCCCGTCGGTAATCGATTACTGACGGGGAAGTAATTTTAAAATATGGGTAACAAAAAAAGAGGTATCTGCGGATACCTCTTTTTTTGTTGTTGGACTACCAAGATTCGAACTTGGACAAACAGAACCAAAACCTGTTGTGCTACCATTACACCATAGTCCAATCCTATATGCTTTCTTTTGGAAAGCGCTGCAAAGATAGGAATATAAATCCTATCTTGCAAGCGTTTTTATGGTTTTATTTGCAAATAATCAGGAAATAATTCTTCTTTCCACGCTGTACCAGCAAATATTTGTTATCGAGCAAATCAGCGGTTGTTACCTCCTGATCAAATGCTGACAACTTCTCTTTGTTCAGCGATACGCCACCACCTTGAGTCAGCTTGCGCATCTCGCCCTTGCTGGCAAAACACTGGGTAGCTTCGGCCATCAGATCAACGGCTTTGATTCCGTTTTCAATCACGCTGCGGCTGATTTCAAACTGAGGCACACCGGCAAATACATCGAGCAGAGTCTTCTCGTCCAGTTTGGTGAGGCTCTCTTTGGTTGCCTTTCCGAACAGGATGTTGCTGGCTTCTACAGCCATGTTGTAATCTTCCTCGCTGTGTACCATGATGGTCACTTCCTTGGCCAGACGTTTCTGCAGTACGCGCTGTCCCGGATCCTGATCGTGCTCAGCGATGAGGGCATCAATTTCCTCTTTGTCCAGTACGGTAAAGATCTTGATGTAGCGTTTTGCTTCGTCGTCGGCTACGTTCAACCAGAACTGGTAGAAGGTATAAGGTGAAGTGTAGTTCTTGTCCAGCCAGATGTTTCCCTGCTCTGTCTTACCGAACTTCTTTCCGTCGGCCTTGGTGATGAGCGGGCAAGTCAAAGCGTAAGCCTCGTTGCCGTTGGTTCTGCGGATCAGCTCGGTACCGGTGGTGATATTACCCCACTGGTCGCTTCCACCCAGCTGCAATTTACAGTTCTTATGCTGGTTCAGATACAGGAAATCGTATCCCTGCAACAACTGGTAAGTAAACTCAGTGAAAGACAAACCGTCGCGGGCTTCGCCGTTCAGACGCTTCTGCACGCTGTCCTTTGCCATCATATAGTTCACGGTGATGTGCTTTCCTACGGTACGGGCGAAGTCCAGGAAAGTAAAGTCCTTCATCCAGTCGTAGTTGTTTACCAGTTCGGCATGGTTTGGTGCGTCGCTGTCGAAATCCAAGAACTTGGCCAACTGCTTTTTGATGCAGGCTACGTTATGGCGCAAAGTCTCTTCGTCCAGCAGATTTCTCTCCTGGCTTTTTCCAGACGGGTCTCCGATCATACCTGTAGCGCCACCTACCAATGCCAGAGGCTTGTGGCCGCAACGCTGGAAATGCTTCAGCATCATGACACCACACAGGTGACCGATATGTAAAGAGTCTGCTGTCGGGTCGATACCCAGATAGGCAGTAACTTGTTCTTTGTTCAACAATTCTTCAGTTCCTGGCATGATAGTATGGATCATGCCTCTCCATGTCAATTCTTCTACAAAGTTCATCGTATGAATCTGCTTATTTATTAATTTGTTTATGATGTGTTTGCACAAAAGTACGACCTTTAGCGCAAACATGCAACTAAAAGTATTTTAATTTTCAAGGATTTGGCTGTAGGTCTTTGAATTTTAGCAGTTGCTTCAGATTTTCGGCTTGTTCTTTTTTCAGACTTTCCACATCCGTGGATCGGATTTGTGCGATGTGCTGATAAATGCTGGCTATGGGTTCGTTTGAGTCGTCTGTTTCGATAAAGAAGCGTCCGGAGGGGCAAACAGCCACGGATTCCGGATTAAAAAGTTTTCCGAAACTGACATAAAAACCTAAATGAAGCAGGGATTGCAGTTGCTGGGGCTTGCCGCGGAAGCCATGAATCACCCACGGAGCGCGGGGACGTAATTGCTTGTGCTGGGCAATGATCGGGTCGAAAGCTTTCACACAATGCAGTATCATGGGCATATTCCGGGATACGGCCCATTCGGCTTGCATGCGGAAGACTTCTTCCTGCAAGGATATCGGATGACTGCTGTTCGGATCCAGACCGCATTCGCCCACAAATAATGTCTGGGGCTGTTGCCACAAGGCTTTCAGATTCTCGAAATCTTCTTTCCATCGTGGAGTGATGAACCACGGATGGATGCCGCATGACAAGAATTTGTGTTCGGCGATGCTTTTCGAAAGGTCGGTTGCATCCAGGGAGTATACATTCCACTCGCCTTGCCGGCGTTCTTGATGAGAGTGGATGTTGAGAAAAGGGATTTCCGGATTCATGGCACAGGGTCATATCCCGATCCGCCCCACGGATGACAGCGCAGTATGCGTCGGATGGCCAGATACAGACCTTTGAAGGGACCGTGCTTGCGGATGGCTTCCAGAGCATATTGTGAGCATGTCGGTGTGAACCGGCAGGAAGGGGGCGTGCAGGGGGAGATTACATTGCGGTAAAATTGTATCGGCACGATCAGACAGACCGCAAGCAGCTTATTCAGCAGACTCCACAGCCGTTTCAGTATTTCCATATTCTTTCTGGATATATTCGGCAATGCGGTGCAGCAGGCTTCGCATCTTGGATTCTACAACAGAGGTCAGCATCAGCTCGTCGGCCTGCCAAAGAAAAGCTATGGCAATGTTTTTGGGAGCTTCTGCATGCGTTTCGAGCGCCTGATAGATTAGATCCTTGTTCTTGCGGTAGGCTTCGCGAATCTGTCGTTTGGCGCGGTTTCTTTTTACGGCGCGCTTAAAGTGCTTTTTCGATACGGAAACCAATACCGATACCAGTTCCTGATCGGTATCCATCTGTATGGGGCGGAAAACGGCACGTAGCGGATAGGCGGAGAAAGATTTGCTTCCTCCGTCGAAAAGGGTGTCAATGATGCGCTTGCTGCAAAGACGCTCTTTCTTTTGGAATGAATAAGGATGCTGTTGGGTATTGGTCATGGTTTGATATCGTGAAAAACAGAAATGAACGCACGGTTTGTGTGCGTTCATTTTTCTGATTAGTATTTATTTCTGGTTTGTTTCTTTAATGAAAGCGTCCAGTGCCGCAGTGATGGATGGGAACTGAGGGCTTGGTGCCTCCATATCCAGACGCAGGCCTGCTTCCTTTACAGCCTTGGCTGTGGTAGGACCGAAACAGCCGATGGCAATCTTGTCCTGCTTGAAGTCCGGGAAGTTCTTGAGCAGTGACTGCACTCCCGAAGGGCTGAAGAAAATGAGCATGTCGTAATCAAACAATTCTCCTTCCTCAAAATCATTGCTTACGGTGCGGTACATCACTCCTTCTGTGTGCTGCAGCTTCTTGGAATCGAAAAGCTCTTTCAATTCGTCATTGTGGACATCTGACAGCGGCACGAAGTATTTTTCTGTTTTGTGCTTCACCATGGCTGGCAGCAGATCGTTGATCTTTCCTGTTGCGCCAAAGAAAACTTTACGCTTTCTGTATTGCACATATTTCTGAATATACAAAGCAACTGTTTCTGTGATGCAGAAGTATTTCATGTCTTCCGGAATGGTAATGCGCATTTCCTTGCAGAGCTGGAAGAAGTGGTCTATGGCATGACGTGAAGTAAATACCACTGCCGTATGATCCAGAATGGAAATTTTTTGCTGACGGAATTCTTTTGCTGACAAACCTTCTACTTTGATGAACGGTCTGAAAACGAGTTCTACATCATATTTAGAAGCAATCTCATAATAAGGAGATTTCTCTGAAGACGGTTTTGGTTGCGAAACCAGAATCTTCTTGATCATAATAAATGTCCTAAATTTTTATAACAAAATTATTATTGATAAAAGCCAAAACTCTGCATAATATGAGCAGAGGGGTAATTTCAAGGGCACAAAAGTACACAATTAAATGCAAAATGCCATGGATTTTCGGGAAAAAGATTATATATGTTTCATATAATAAGATAATCCTGGTCAAAAAGACCACAAAACCAATATATAGCCAGGCATGTAATGTATTAAGATCAAAATATATGGTCAGCAAAACCAATGGAAATAATAATAATCCTTCTGTTGCGTAAGTAAAAGAATAGGTTTCCTGCCATTTTTTGTTTTTAGTTTTGTCAAAAAATATCCAATTTACAAAGCGATAGGAAAGTTTCTTGAACAAGTAATAGACCGTAACAATAAGCACATTCAACAGTAAGGTCAGATAGGGGACTACCGGAGTTGTAATCAGATAGCTCTCCTGTCCGTTCAGACTGAATAACTGCAATGACAAGGTCAGCAGAGCCAGACATACCAGAACTCCTATGCTATGCTGTTGGTTGTCGGGCTCGTCATTAAACAGATTGTGGTATTCACGGGGCGGATTGAATAATTCCTTGGCTTGTTTCAATAGAGCTTTTTTGCTTTTTGAGAAGATAACCAGCATCAGCATGAATAAAACCAGAACAATAGCGGTAATGCCGTCATCGGTCCGCAGACGATAAGGCAGCGGGGCTTCCTGAACGCCCAGTCGTGAGGCGCTTACTTCCGGGTGCATAAAATGATTACCGTCAAAGAATGTTTGGCGGTAATGATGTGAAAGTTCTGATAAGGATTGTGATTTTTTTGCCGGAATACCGGGAATCTCCAGAGTGTCGGGGCGTGTGGATCTGATCCGTATTCTTTCCGGAAGATTGGCTTGTATTGCCGAATCCTGTTGTGCCGGTGTGGCGTCTTCCGGTAGGGCGTCAATAATTCTGGCAGCATTGAATGGAAGTGGCCCCTTATGCCCAACTGTTTTTGTCGGTAAGCTCTGAGTCTGTTGGACAGATATAGAATCGGTCTGTGTCATTATATTGCTGCAAATTTGCGTACTTCTTTATTCCACATCGGGATTTCTTCAAGTAAATCTAATGCTTCTTCCGGTGTATAAGCCACATGCCAGATGGCCTGATGCTCCGGGCGCATGAAATGTTCTTCCACGGCCTTATCCAGCATCTGGAGCAACGGATCATAATAACCGTTGATATTCAGGATAACAAGCGGTTTCAGATAAATACCCAATTGCTTCCAGGTGATGATTTCAAGCAATTCTTCTAAAGTGCCGCATCCGCCGGGCAGAGCAATGGCCGCGTCGGAAAGACGCGCCATTGTCTGCTTGCGGGTGTGCATATCTTCTGTAATGATCAGTTCGGTCAGTCCGGTATGGTGCCATCCCTGCTCAATCATAAATCGGGGAATGACTCCGGTTACCTGTCCGCCTTCTGCCAGGCAGGCATCGGCGCAGGCACACATAAGTCCCAGACAGCCGGCACCGTTTACCAGACGCATCTGCCGTTGAGCCAGCAGTTGGCCAAGTTGGCGTGCGGCCTGGAAATACTCCTCACTGATTTTTGTACTGGAGGCGCTGTAAACACAAACTGATTTAATCTGATTCATTACAAGCTAAATTCTTTTTTGATTTGATCAACATAGTCCAACTTCTCCCAGGTGAACAGCTCTACCTCTACGGTTTTCGGTTCCATGTATCTGCTCTGGAAGGTCTTGGTTACTGTCTGTGGCTTGCGGCCCATATGACCATAAGCGGCAGTTTCCTCATAGATCGGATTGCGCAGTTTCAGTCTTTCTTCGATAGCTTTCGGGCGCAGGTCGAACAATTTTCCAACGACTTTGGCAATTTCTCCGTCGCTCATGTTTACGCGGCTCTTGCCATAAGTGTTCACGTAAATATTGATCGGTTCAGCCACACCGATGGCATAACTGATCTGTACGAGCATCTCGTCGGCTACACCGGCAGCAACCATATTCTTGGCAATGTGGCGTGCTGCATAAGCGGCAGAACGGTCTACTTTTGAAGGATCCTTTCCAGAGAAAGCGCCTCCACCATGTGCTCCCTTACCACCGTAAGTATCTACGATAATCTTACGTCCGGTCAGACCGGTATCTCCGTGCGGACCACCGATAACAAACTTTCCGGTTGGGTTGACATGATACTTGATCTGATCATTGAACAGCTTCAGGATTTCCGGATTGTGAATGCTGGCAATCACCCGAGGCATCAGGATTTCAATGACATCTTTATGGATCTGTGCCAGCATCTGGCGGTCAGCCTCTTCCTCGCTCAGTGTAGCAGATGGCTGGATAAAGTCGTCATGCTGGGTAGAAACTACGATGGTGTCTACTCTTACCGGTTTGCCCTGATCGTCGTATTCAATGGTTACCTGGCTCTTGGCATCCGGACGAAGATAAGTCATCTCCTTGCCTTCCTTACGGATTTCTGCCAGTACAAGCAGAATGTTGTGCGCCAGATCCAATGACAGTGGCATGAAGTTTTCGGTTTCGTTTGTAGCGTATCCGAACATCATTCCCTGATCACCGGCACCCTGATTCATCGGATCTTCTCTTTCCACACCGCGGTTGATGTCTGCGCTCTGCTCATGGATGGCCGACAGTACGCCGCAGCTTTCGGCTTCGAACTTATACTCTGCCTTGGTATATCCGATGCGTTGGATGGTTCTTCTGGCCACCTCCTGCAAGTCTACATAAGCCTGTGATTTCACTTCGCCGGCAATAATGACTTGTCCTGTTGTGACCATAGTTTCGCAAGCCACCTTTGAGGATGGATCAAAAGCCAACAATTCATCCAAAACAGCGTCCGAAATCTGATCGGCTACTTTGTCTGGATGTCCCTCTGATACTGATTCTGAAGTAAATAAATAACCCATTTTTATAATATTTATAAGATAAAAAAACAAGAATGGGGTTTCATTGGGTAGGAATGCGTTCAGCACTAAGATGTCTGTATTTAGCATTTTTTACCGTGGTTGCAAGCCGCCCAAATCTATCCACATTTATAATTATTGCAAAGATAGTGACTTTTCAATCAATATACCGATTCTGGATATTAATAAACATAAAAAGCCTTTTTATTTAACATTACAGCGTGTTTCTGTTTCCTGTCTATGGAGTGTTAAGCCGCTGCCAAAGTTCTCTGACAGAGCAGTTTAATACAGGATGCCTTAAATCGGGAGCGATTTCTACAAGCGGTTTGAGCACAAAATCTCTTTCATGCAGCAGTTTGTGAGGCAGGGTGAGCTGTTGCAGGCGTCCGTCTGGCAACTGAATCTGTTCATCCATGCAGCAATTACCCAAAAACAAGAGGTCTATGTCTATGGGGCGGTCCTGATAGCCGATTCCGTTGCTTTTGACTTTTCGGCCCAGTTGCTTCTCAATGTCTTGAGTGATAGCCAGAATTTCTGCCGGAGTTTTGAGTGTTTTCAGATGGACTGCCGCATTCAGAAACAGGTTATCGGATGTGAATCCCCAAGGGGCTGTTTCATAAAACTCAGATAGGGCGCACACGCGCCCTATCTGAGTTTCCAATTCCTGAACAGTTTTCTGAAGCAACTCTCTCCGGTTTCCCTGGTTGCTTCCCAAGCTTAAATATAAGTCAGTCATTAATCATTCAGTATTAACATGGCATCGCCATAAGTTCCGAAACGATAACCTTCCTTGAGTGCCTGATTATAGGCTTCCATAACCAGTTCGTAGCCACCGTAAGCTGCTGTCAGCATCAACAGGGTGCTGTAAGGCAGATAGAAGTTGGCAACCATGGAATCGGCCACACTGAATTCGTAAGGAGGGAAGATAAATTTATTGGTCCATCCCTGGAATTCCTTCAGATGACAGTCGGTACCTACTGCCGATTCGATGGTACGTTGTACGGTTGTACCTACGGCGCAAATCTTGTGGCCGCTGTCTTTGGCCTGGTTTACGATGCGGCAAGCTTCAGCGCTGACGAACATCTCTTCGCTGTCCATCTTATGTTTGGTCAGGTCTTCTACATCGATTTCACGGAAGTTGCCCAAACCGCAGTGCATGGTTACGAAGGCGAAGTCAATTCCCTTGATTTCCATTCTCTTCATCAACTCGCGTGAGAAGTGCAGACCTGAAGTAGGAGCAGTTACGGCTCCTTCGTTCTTGGCAAAGATACACTGGAAGCGTTCCATATCCTCTTTCTCTGTTTCACGCTTGATGAAACGTGGCAGTGGAGCCTCGCCCAGAGCATAGAGAGCGGCTTTGAACTCATCGTGCGGTCCGTCGTACAGGAAGCGCAGGGTTCTTCCTCTGGAAGTGGTGTTGTCGATTACCTCGGCCACCATAGAATCGTCATCGCCAAAATAAAGCTTGTTTCCGATTCGGATTTTACGTGCCGGATCTACCAATACGTCCCACAGACGCAGTTCCTGATTCAGTTCGCGTAACAAAAATACTTCAATGCGTGCGCCGGTTTTTTCCTTGTTGCCATAAAGACGTGCCGGAAATACCTTGGTATCATTAAAGATGAAAACATCTTTGTCATCGAAATAATCCAGGATGTCCTTGAAGTAATCACGGTGCTCGATGGTTCCGCTTTTCTTGTGAAGCACCATCAGTCTGGATTCATCACGATGAAATGTTGGGTATAAGGCAATACGATCTTCGGGAAGTTTAAATTTAAAATCAGATAATTTCATTTCAAATACTCTCCTTAAATATTTTTAGATACACGATTATTTCTCTTCGGGGATGGCGATTGTCTGTTGGCTGAGCCATTCTGAAAACTCATCCAGTTTCAGGCAATCTTCCACTTTATAGTCGCCGATGCGCGTGCGGCGCAGTGCGGTGAGATGTCCTCCGCTGTTCAGCGCCTCGCCGATGTCGCGGGCCAGAGCGCGGATGTAAGTACCTTTGCTGCACACCACCCGGATTTCAATGTCCGGCAAGTTGCAGTTCAGCAATTCTATTTCGTCAATGACCAGAGTCTTGGCTTTCAGCTCTACATTTTCTCCTTTTCGGGCCAGATCATA
This sequence comes from uncultured bacterium, assembly GCA_905215575.1. Lineage (GTDB taxonomy): Bacteria > Bacteroidota > Bacteroidia > Bacteroidales > Bacteroidaceae > Paraprevotella. The sequence continues at coordinate 44,261 of CAJMQV010000002.1, forward strand.
TGCCCGGTCGCCGTTTACCTTGCAGGCCGAGAATGCCGGAGGAACCTGCTCTATGGTTCCAACGAATTTTTTCAGTGTTTCCTCTACCAGCTCACGGGTGATATGATCTGTAGGATATGTAGCGTCGATTTCCTTTTCCAGATCATACGATGGAGTGGTTGCTCCCAAACGGATGGTGGCTACATATTCTTTGGTATGAGCCTGCAGTTCCATGATTTTTTTGGTTGCCTTTCCGGTGCAGATAATCAGTACTCCGGTGGCCAGAGGGTCCAGAGTCCCCGCGTGTCCCACTTTGAGTTTTTTTATCTTCAGCTTTTTGCAAAGCTCATATCTGGCTTTGGCTACCAGACCGAAAGACGTCCATTCATAGGGCTTGTCAAAACAGAGGATTTCTCCCTCTTTAAAGTCATATATTTTAGAATGCATGCGAGATAATGAGGGTGAGACCTACCAAGGCACAGTAAATGGCAAAATAAATCAGTTTTCCTTTTTTTACGATATTGATCATCCACTTGCAGGCAAGGCATCCGGACACAAAGGCTGCAATGAATCCGATGCAGAGTGCGCTGAGTGATAGATCGCCGATTGCGGCTTCAGCTCCTTCTTTGGCTGCCTTGATCAAATCAAGCAATGCTTCGCCTAAAATCGGCGGGATAACCATAAGGAAAGAGAACTGGGCAAGTGTCTCCTTCTTGTTTCCTAAAATCAGTCCGGTGGCAATTGTTGAACCGGAACGTGACACACCCGGAAGTACGGCAAAAGCCTGCGCAAGTCCGATGATGAAGGCATCCTTCATGGAAATGGTTTCCTTCTGGCGTGGTTTGGCAAAATAAGAGAAAGTCAGCAGAGAGGCTGTGATCAGCAGGCAAAAACCTACAACCAGCAGACCGCTGCCGAAGATTTCTTCCACATAGTCCTTGAAAAATACTCCTACGATACCTACTGGGATCATGGAAATAAGGATATTCACGACATATTTCTGTTCCTTGTTCATGCCGGTTGGACCGGTTGGTTGGAACAGTCCCTTGAATATCCATACGATTTCCTTGAACAGGATTACCAGTGTACTCAATACGGTGGCGACATGAACAGCCACGGTAAAGGTCAGGTTTGATTCGCCGTCAACTCCGAGGAGGTTTGAGGCTATGGCTAAATGTCCACTACTACTCACAGGCAGGTATTCAGTCAGTCCTTGCAGAATACCCATCAATAAAGCATCAGAATTTGTCATTTCTTTTAGTCGTTGTTTTTAGGTTTATACAGAATGCCGTAAACGATAAAGAGGAAGCCGAAAAGACAAGTCAGCGGAGCAATCTTAATGCGTTGTGCGCTGAAAATATCCGGATTGAAGGTAGTTTCGGTACTTCCCGGGCCGGACATCAGGATGAAGCCGATAATAACGATAATCATTCCTATCGCCAGTAAAATGAAGTTCTTTTTACCGAATGCAAAATTTCTTTTGTCCATAATATTGTTTTTTAATTACATTTCATGAAGTTCTCCCGCTTTCATTTTCAGGAATTTGTTGATTGAGAGGTAGGAACTGGTCAGAGTGAGTAGGATTCCTGCCAAAAATACGGCACCCGCCATAATCAGAACGATGTTCAGGGTGATGATATTCTCCAGCACCGGATCGTAGCGGAGAAACAGGTGGATGCCTGTAAGCAGTACTCCGTTGGCCAGAATGGCCGAAGTCAGTCCGATCCAGAAACTGCGGGAAAGGAATGGCCGCCGGATAAAGCTCCAGCGTGCTCCTACCAGTTTCATGGTGTGAATGAGAAAGCGGTTGGCATAAAGGCTCATTTTCACCGTACTGTTGATCAGACCAAACGAAACGAAAGTAAGCAGAGCTGCCAGAATCAGAAGCACCAGACTTACCTTTTGCAGATTGTTGTTCAGATTGTCGATCAGATCTTTCTGATAGACCACGTTCAGCACGATGGATTGTGCCTTGATGTCTCGGGTAATCCAAGACAAGCTGTCTGAATTGGCATAATCTGCTTTCAGATGCACCTCCAGCGAAGGTGAAAACGGATTGGAGCCTAAAAACTCTTCCGGATCGGTACCCATTTCCTGGATGTGTTCTTTCAAGGCCTGTTCCTTACTGATATAGTCTAGCTTTTTGATGTATCTTTTCTGCTGCATCTCACGGGTATATACCTGAATGGCATCTTCTCCGGCCTCGTCAGAGAGGAGAACGGATACAACCAGATCTTCCTTGACTGAGTTGGACAGCTGGTGAGCTACCTGTACAAAGAAGGCCACCAGCCCGAACAGAATCAGCACCAGTGCCGTACTGATACATGACGTGAAGACCTGCATGCCCGTGAGGCTTCTTTTTCTCTTGCCTTTTCTCATGGTAACTGGCTGTTTAGTTGACGACAATACCCTTCAGTGTAGCCGAAGAACTTTCGGTAATCTGCACCTGGATAAAATCACCGATATGATTGTTTCCACGGTCGAATACCACTACCTTATTTTGCTCCGTGCGGCCGAACAACTGGTCTTTAGAGCGTTTGCTGACTCCTTCAACCAGCACCTCATAGGTTTTTCCTACACACTGGCGGTTGCTTTCGGCAGAAAGTTCATTCTGCAGAGCGATCAGTTCGTTCAGACGGCGCACCTTGGTTTCCTCATCAATATCGTCCTTGAAATGCTTGGAGGCATAAGTGCCCGGTCTTTCCGAATATTTGAACATGAATGCGCTGTCGTAAGCACATTCGCGCATCAGCGAGAGTGATTCCTGATGATCTTCTTCCGTTTCGGTGCAGTAACCGGCAAAAATGTCGGTGCTGAGTCCGCAATCGGGGATGATGCGACGGATTGCGGCCACACGCTCCAGATACCATTCACGGGTATATTTTCGGTTCATCAGTTTCAGAATGCGGTTGCTTCCGCTCTGTACCGGAAGATGGATGTTGCGGCATACATTAGGCTCCTCGGCAATGACGTGCAGGGTTTCGTCGCTCATGTCTTTCGGGTGTGATGTGGTAAAGCGTACACGCATGCCCTGGGCTTCATGTGCCACCATGCGCAGCAAGGTCGGGAAATTCACTTCCTTGCCGTCGTTCTCATCCTTCCACAGATAAGAGTTCACGTTCTGTCCCAGCAGAGTCACTTCCTTGAAACCTCTTTCCTTCAGGTCACGTACTTCGTTGAGGATACTTTCCACGTCGCGGCTTCTTTCACGTCCGCGGGTATAGGGCACAATGCAGTAGTGGCAGAAGTTGTTGCAACCGCGCATGATGCTGACAAATCCTCCGATCTGCTTGCCGCAGATGCGTTGCGGAATCACGTCACGATAGGTTTCTGTAGTAGACAGTTCCACATTGATGGCTTTGTGTCCCATTTCCACCTGAGCGATCAGGTCGGGCAACGACATATAGGCATCCGGTCCCACTACGATATCCACATGATGTTCCTCGATAAGTTTTTCCTTGACACGCTCGGCCATACAGCCCAATACACCGATAATCAGATGTCTTCCTTTCTTCTTCTGAGAGTGGAAGAATTCCAGACGGTTGATGATTTTTTGCTCGGCATTGTCTCGCACCGAACAGGTATTCAGAAATACGGCGTCAGCCTCGTCCAGTGATTCGCATATATCATAGCCTGCCATCTTCATGACTGAGGCCACAACTTCACTGTCGGCCACATTCATCTGGCAACCATAGGTTTCTATAAAGAGTTTTTTCATTGATAAGTTGTATAAATCGAATTTTGTCTGCAAAGATAGCCAATTTAAAACAGACATAGCTACTGAACTGCGGGCTAAAGATTCAAATAATCTTTAGATTGACGTTAAATAATTATAAATACTTATTTTTCTGCCTTTTATGTATTGTGCTTTTGGAAAATTATTCGGAATTTTGTGCACCGAATAAAAAACATTAGATTTTTTCATAGTTAAGGTTTAGTTTAAGGAAAAAGGGAGCTGTGAAGCCCCCTTTTTTTGTTGCCTTTTTTCTGTACTTCTTCGATCCCCTCTCGTTTGGTTTTCATGCTGTATGCTTTATGGTTGCGTTATCAGAATGTTCTGAAAAATTGCCCGGCATCATTTTCTCTTTTTGTCGGGAGCATTTGATCAAATCATCGGCATCATTTTTTGTCCTCTCTTTCTCTTTCCGGATTTTCCTCTCCGGTCATACTCCTGATATTACGCATTAATCCCTCATATTTGGCCCTTTTAACGGCTGATCCTCGAAACAGTTTCCGATATTCTTCTACGGATAATTGCTGCCATTTCCGACGGGTCATGTCTTTCAGTTCTTTTCTGATCTGGAAACTTTCTTCGTGTGTAGGTTTCGCGAAGCGCAGATGCGGACAGGACGCTTGACAGCGGTCGCAACCATAAAAGCAGGGTTCCATATGTGTGGCAGCCCATTGAGGGATTTCATCCCGGTTTTCTATGGTGAGATAACTCAGGCAACGGCGTGCGTCAAATCCTTCCGAGGTCAGTGCGTGAGTAGGGCAGGCTTCCATACATTTCCGGCAATTGCCACAACGGCTTTTCTGCGGACTGTCATAGGAATCAACCGGCAAGGTAAGAAACAGTTCGCCCAAGAAGAAAGTGCTTCCGGCTTGGGGGATGATGAGCTGATGGTTACGTCCGATCCATCCCAGTCCGGCTTTCCAGGCCCAATACCGTTCCAATACGGGTGCCGTGTCGCAAAAAGCCCGTCCGGGCAAAATCTCCGCTTTTTGTTCTTCCGGAATCTGATCCAGAATCTGTTCCATCAGCCGACGCAGTTTTTCCTTCATCACATCATGATAGTCTTTGCCATAGGCGTACCACGACAGGCAGCCTTCCCGCTCGTCCATGAATTCGGGAGGATAATAGTTCAGTGCCACGCTGACGATGCTTCGGGTGCCGGGAACCAGTTCGCGGGGATCAAACCGCATCGGAGCATGGTTGGCCAGATATTCCATAGAGCCATGCGCTCCCTGTTGCAGCCATTCCTCAAAGTAGACTCGGTGGTCGTTGTTTACGGGTTCTGCCGGGGCTATACCACAAGCATAAAAGCCGAGGCGTGAGGCCTCGGCTTTTATTTGGGTAGCAGAAAGTATGATTTCTGTTTGTTTCATCTGTTCTGAATAAGTGTGTGTCAGTCAAATGTCTTGAATTCGTATCCTTGCTCTTTGAGCCATTGTATGGACCGGGGCAGCGCGGTGCGCAGCTTGTCGATGCTTTTCAGCGAGTCGTGAAAGGTAATGATCGATCCGTTGCGTGCATATTTCTGCACATTGAGGAATACTTCCTCGGCAGAGATCCATTTGCTGTAATCGCGCGTTACAAGATCCCACATCACGATTCTGTATTTCTTCCTGAGAAGAAGATATTGAAACCAACGCATCCAACCGTGAGGCGGACGGAACAGGTCGGTTTGTAGCATCTCGTTTGCCTTGTCCGTATTGGCCAGATAGTTTTTACTCAGATACTTGAAACCGCCGATGTGATTGAAGGTATGGTTTCCGATGCGGTGGCCGCGTTCGACGACCATACGAAACACTTCGGGGTGCTTGCGCACATTGTCGCCCACCATGAAAAAGGTGGCTTTTATCTGAAAATGATCAAGAGTGTCCAACACAAAAGGCGTTGCTTCGGGAATGGGGCCGTCATCGAAGGTCAGATAAACGGCCTTCTCATGACGGTTCATTCTCCATAAAGCTCGTGGATAGATCCATCTCAGAAATATGGATGGTTGTTCTATGATCATTTCCGTGCGATTAGTACAGACTCACACCGCGGTTGAGACACTGCTCGGCATAGGTGTCCAGAGCGGTGGTGTAGCTGCTGGTTTTTGCTGACTTGATCTGATCCAAAACGCGGCTCACCTCATTCAGAATATAGAGGTGCATGCTGCATTCGCTGCTTGACTGCAACAGACGGTTATTGCTCAGGCTCAGATACCAGGACAGGTATTCTTTAGAGTTATCGCCTACTGAGGTAAGGATCTTCTCTGCCTCAGCCTTTTTATTCAAAGCGGCATATGCTTTGGCTAAGTCTACCGAACCGCTCTGGTAATTATCCGGTACATTATAGCTTGGCAATTCCTTTTCAGCCTTGTTCAGAATCTGCAGAGCCTTTTGAGGTTTGTTCTCCTTGATGAGCTGCAAAGCCAACTGAGCCAGAACACGACGGTGAGTGTAGCACATACGCATCACGGTTTCATCCAGGTAGACACCCGGAGTATTGGCACCGCCGAACTTGAACTTGTTTATCACATTGTTGTACATGCGCTCTGTATCCATGCGTTTGCCGGTCTTGGTTGTATTGAACGGAGTGACGCGGTAAGCGAGACCTTCCTGTACGAAGTGGTCGCCCAAGTTGCCGTAATTATCCGGTCCTACAGTCATGGCGATGTAGAGCGGACGCTCCCAGTTGGTCTGTGCCAGCATGTCGAGCATCATCAGTTCGCTCTTGTAGATGGCGCGTTTGCCTTTGAGCGAGATGCTCATCACGTCTGGAATGGAGTCGCCGGCAACCATCATTCCCGAACGCTTCACGGCTTCTTTGTCGATGGTGATAACCACACTGTCGGTCGGGATGATCTGAAGATCCGGATTGTCATTCAGCACCCAGTGCTTCATGATGTTCTTCAGTTCGTATGGGTTTTCGCCCAGCATCTGTTTCATCTCTTCCGGATTGTCCTTGTACAGGGCGATTACCTGTTCCAACGCATCCGGATGAACCTGAATACCTTCGCGTACACCGCCTACATACTGCAGTCTGTTCCAGCTGATAGGAATAGACGGAGAGTCATAGGCCGGACGCTTCATTTGGTCGATATACCAGTCAGTCTGCAGATAGCTCAGGTTGCAGACGCGGGCGTCGGTGCGGAATCCTTCGGTTTCCTGCAAGTACCACAATGGGAAGGTATCGTTATCACCGTTGGTGAAGATAATCGGATTACCTTTCTCGTCGAGTGACTGCAGATAGTTCTTACCGAAGTCCGGACAAGTATAACGGCCGCTGCGGTCGTGGTCGTCCCAAGTCTGGCTGGCCATTTGGATAGGCACCATCAGCGCTACCAGTGAGATGACGCTTGCCAATACGGTTTCATTGGTCTTGATGTATTTGCGCAGCCATTCGGTCAGGGCAGCTACACCCATACCGATCCAGATGGCAAAGGCATAGAACGATCCGGCATAAGCATAGTCACGCTCACGAGGCTGCATCGGAGTCTGGTTCAGATAGATTACGATGGCGATACCGGTCATGAAAAACAGGAAGAACACCACCCAGAACTGCTGAACGCCCTTATCATTCTTATAAATCTGCCACAGCAATCCTAAGATACCCAGAATGAGCGGCATACAGTAGAATACGTTGTGTCCCTTGTTTTCCTTCAGCTCGGTAGGCAGTTTGCTCTGGTCGCCCAGACGCAGGTCGTCCAGGAAGGAGATACCGGTAATCCAGTTTCCATGTTCTGCTTCACCGTTGCCCTGAATGTCGTTCTGACGTCCGGCAAAGTTCCACATAAAGTAGCGCCAGTACATGAAGTTCAGCTGATAGCTGAAGAAGAAACGCAGGTTTTCCAACTGGGTCGGAACCTTTACGTTTACCATCTCGCCGCAACGGTCGAAGATTTCGGTCTTGCCGTCTACACCGCCCATCCAGCTTTCATAAGCCTGAGCATGGCGGTCGGAGTACATACGTGGGAATAACATGTTCTGGGCATATACATACTCCAGATCATGACGTACGATTTCGTAAGCGTCTTTCTCGTCCTTACTGTGTTTCTCTACACGCTGATACACCGGAGCACCTTCCTTGGTTACCGGTACGCAATAGCCTTCGTTGGTTGTTTTAAGCTTCATCTGTGAAGTATAGGCCTGACCGTAGAATAACGGACGGGTACCATACTGTTCACGGTTGAGGTATTGACCCAGAGTAAATACATCCTCCGGAGAGTTCTGGTCCATAGGAGGATTGGCGCTTGAACGGATCACAATCAAAGCATAGCTTGAATATCCGATCATGATCATCAGCATGCAAAGCAGAGATGTGTTCATCACACGGGCACTGATAACGTGCAAATCCTCTTTCTTATAGTATAATACAAAAGCTAAGATAGCCAGAATGATCACACCGATTACCAGACTGCTCCAGCCATATCCGTAGAACGGAATACCCAACATGGCAACAGCGCACAGATAGGCAATATTCATGCGCTTGCGGCTTGCCTGACGCTGGGTTTCCCAAATGGCCCAAAGCACAACGGCGATCAGACAGAAGATGTACACAATCAGACCGGTGTTGAATGAGAAACCGAGTGTGTTCACAAAGAACAGCTCAAACCATCCGCCCACTTTCACGATACCCGGTACGATACCGTAGAGTACGGCAGCTACAAGAACCATAGAGCCGATCAGAGCCAGCAGGGAGCCTTTCAGGTTAGCTTGCGGATTGCGTTTGTAGTACCAAACCAATACGAGAGCCGGAACACATAACAGATTCAACAGGTGCACACCGATGGAAATACCGGTCATGTAGGAGATAAGTACCAGCCAGCGGTCGCTGTGCGGCTCGTCGGCGTGTTCTTCCCATTTCAGAATGAGCCAGAATACCATGGCGGTAAACAATGAAGAGTAGGCATAAACCTCGCCTTCTACAGCACTGAACCAGAAGGTGTCGCTGAAAGTATAAGCCAAAGCGCCTACCAGACCGCTACCCTGAATGGTGATGAGCTGTGAGAGCGACATCTCATTCGGATTGCTGCATACCAGCTTGCGGGTGAGGTGTGTGATACTCCAGAACAGGAACAGGATACAGCCTGCGCTGAAGAGTGCCGACATGATGTTGACCATGCGGGCCACTTGTGTTGGATCACTGGCAAACTGGGTAAACAGGTTTGCGGTTAACATGAAAAACGGATTGCCGGGAGGATGGCCCACCTCCAGCTTGTAGGCTGAGGTGATAAACTCCGGACAGTCCCAAAAGCTTGCGGTCGGCTCAATCGTGCTGCAATACACGAAAGCGGCAATCGCAAACGTAATCCACCCCATGATGGTGTTTACTGTTTTGAACTGTTTCATTGTTTTTTATTTGGTTTTATAATAATATTTGCTTGGTCGGGCAAAAATACGAACTTTTTTGCGTTTCCTTTTCTATTTAGGTTACTTTAATTTGATCCGTTTTTTATTTTAACGGTGCGTATGCTGCTTCAAAACGCGGTGAGGCATGTCGCCGTGTCCCAGCAGATCGATGGGGCAGCTGGTTTTGGCCTGAAGCCATTCTTCCGTAATTTCTTCCTGAGCATGATAGTCCAAAGTGTGGTTCACACAGGCAATGTTCTTCACGTTCTGTACTACCGAACCTATATCATGGCTGATGAGAATAATGGCGCTGGTGTGGTTGATTTCGTCCAACAATTCGTAAAGCTGGGCTTCAAAGCGCTTGTCTATATAAGTGTTCGGCTCGTCGAGAATCACCACATCGGGTTCGGAAATGATGGCCCGTCCCAAAAGGGCGCGCTGTGCCTGTCCGCCGCTCAGACTGCCGATCGGGCGTTTTTCCATACCATTAAGGCCCATGCGGCAGATCATCTCAGCTACCCGGTCCTTCTGTTCTGAGGTTACCCGATGCCAGATGGATTTTTTTTCCTCCAGTCCGGAAAGAATGACATCGGATACGGATATGGGGAATTTCTTGTCTATCTGGTTATATTGTGGCAGATAGCCAATGCCGATACGGCTCACCGGTTGGTTGTTCCGGAAGTACTGGATGCTTCCGTGGTGAATATCCTTCAGGCCGAGTATCGTCTTGACAAGGGTAGTCTTTCCGCCTCCGTTGGGTCCGATAATTCCCAGAAAGTCTTTTTCATATACAGTGAGCGACACCTGCTCCAAAACCGGTTTGGAGTCATAGCGCACTTCAATATCGGTCAGTTTAATGATTGGATTCTGGTTCATGGCTTAATGTTTTCGCTATTTGAATCAGTTCGCGGGTACATTCATGGTCCAGCGGATTGATCTCAACGATTTGTGTCTGAGTTTCACGGGCAATAACTTCGGCATTGTGACGGTCGAATTCCTTTTGCAGGAACACCGTATGGGCATTTTTCTCACGACAGGTACGGATCAGCTGTTGCAGATGAGCCGGAGAGGGTGATTTCCCGTCTTCTTCGATCACCAGTTGCTCCAGTCCGTATTCCTGGGCAAAATAGCTCAGTGTGGGATGATAGATCAGAAAACTTCTCTTTTCCTTGCCCGAAAGTAGCTGGCGGATTTCTCGGTCCGTTGCGTCCAGACTGTCTTCCAGCGCTTTCAGATTCTTGGCAAACACTTCCCGGTCTTCCGGATAGGCGTCGCTCAATCCGGCCGCAATGTTGCGGGCCATGATTTTCAGATTGGCGGGTGTGGTCCATACATGCGGGTCGATTCCCTCGTGCGTGTGATCGCCGTGCTGATGTGTGGAAGTGATATATTTGATTCCTTCTGATGTATTTGAGAATGCTGTGTTCGGAGCATTCTGTTCCATTTTCTGGAGCCAGGTCTGTTCAAAACCAAGGTGTCCCACATAAAAATAGATTTTGCTGTTGCTGAGGCGTACCAACTGTTGTGGAGACGGTTCGTAGGTTTCCGGACTGCTTCCGTTCGGAACAAATGTTTCTATCTGGTAGTTGCTTCCGGCTATTTTCTCTGTGAGATAAGCCAATGGGGCAATGGTTACGGTGATGGTTTTGCTTTCGTCTTTAGCTTTCCGGGTGCACGACAGCAAGGTGGCGGCAAACAGACAGACAATGAGCGAAACAAATAAAAGATCGTGACGTTTCATCTTGACAATTATATTAGTGATACAAAATAAACCAATATGGCATAACGGACAGCCTTACCGATCAGTATGGAAATAAAACTGATATACACATTGGCGCGCATATATCCCATTGTTACGGCAATGACGCTTCCCAATATCGGCAAAAAGCAGAGTACACCCATCCAGGCACCTTTCTGCTCCATAAACTTCTGGGTTTTCTCAACCTTTTCTTTTTTTACATGGAGATATTTCTCTATCCATTCCATTTTTCCCAAGCTGCCGATCCAGTAGTTGAACATACTTCCTGCCACATTTCCCACAGTACCCCAGATGAACAAAGGCAACGGAGCCAGCCCGGCCAGTTGCAATCCGGCCATAACGGCTTCGGAACTGAAAGGGAAGACGCTTCCGGCAATGAAGGCTGCAATGAACATACCCCAGTATCCGTAGTCGATCAGAATATCTGTAATAGTGGTAAATAGTTGATCCATAAACTTGAAAATGCGATGAATAGATAAATGAATATTGAAAGGATAAACAATATATTAGTGATCCGATAGGAAGTCAATGCAAAGAAATGGGCAATGACCGGTGCGGAAGTCAGCGTAAGCAGAGCCATAAACAGGTCGAACTGCTGAGGCTGCGCCAATAAAAACAGCAGAATGACAGTTTCAAACAAAATAAGTGTATAGAACTGCATACGGGTACGTATCTTGTCATTGTAGCTGGTTTTGAGCGCATGGATAGTACCGATTAATCCTAAAACGAAAATCAACAGGAATGCAGACAATCGTGTAATGTCCAAAGAAAGATAGTCGTTCCAGGACGGAAGGCTGAAAAATAGGACATTCTGTAGTTTCGTTATAACCTCGGTATAGTCTTGAATGTAAATCAGATAAGCACCATAGAACCAGAATGGGGTGAGTATTCCTAACAGACTGGCGCAAAAGGTCTTGAAAGAAAAGGAACGTAAATAGGCTATCATGCTCCAGTAAACAAATGGAATGAAGCAAAGCAGTAATGGGTGTATCAGGCAGGCAATGCCTAAGGACACGAAAGCATGGTAAATGTTGGGGGAGCTGTTACTTTCCTGATAGGAACGAAACAGGAAATAATAGCAGCCTAACATGAAAAAGGTTACCGACAGGGCATCCAGAGATTCATGCAAAAAAGGAAAACTGCCTATGCCTAATAAAAAAGTGGAGGTGGTAAGGCGGCTGCGGATACGAAGCAGTGCGTTGGCATTGTTGAACTCAACCAAAAGATAAGAACATATGGCACAGCAAAGCCAGCAATACACCTTGGTTTGCGACATAGGGCCGATAGCTGCCCAAAGTAGGGTAGCAACAAGAGCGGCGACAGGCAGTGTAAAACCGCTTGTCGCCACTTTATTTTGAAACCTGTTATTTCTCATTATAGGTCTTTTCCAATATCAGAACGGAAATATTTCTTGTTAAACTGGATTTTCTGAGCCTGAGAGAAGGATTGCTGCAGGGCTTCTTCCTTATTGCTTCCGTAAGAACTTACGGCAATAACGCGTCCGCCGTTGGTAACAATCTGTCCGTCTTTAACGGCTGTTCCGGCATGGAAGACGATGCTGTTCTCCACCTCGTCAATTCCGGTAATCGGGAATCCCTTTTCGTAAGCCTCTGGATAACCGCCGGATACCAGCATCACACATACTGCGCTGCGCTCGTCAAATTCCAGAGTCTTTTCGTCCAGATTGCCTGCTGCTACGCCTTCGAACAATTCAACAAGGTCGCTCTTGATACGAAGCATCACAGATTCGGTTTCCGGATCTCCCATACGTACGTTGTACTCAATGACCATCGGTTCACCGGCTACATTGATCAAACCGAAGAATATAAAGCCTTTGTAGTCGATGTTCTCGGCACGAAGTCCCTCAACTGTTGGACGGATGATGCGGTCTTCCACTTTCTTCATCCATTCCGGAGTAGCAAAAGGAACGGGAGAAACACTACCCATACCGCCGGTATTCAGACCGGTATCGTGTTCGCCAATGCGCTTGTAGTCTTTGGCTTCAGGCAGAATCTTGTAGTTCTTTCCGTCGGTCAGTACGAATACAGAGCATTCGATACCGCTCAGGAACTCTTCGATAACAACAGAAGAAGAAGCGTCGCCGAACATACCGCCCAGCATTTCCTTCAATTCTTTCTTGGCTTCTTCCAAAGTATCCAGAATCAGTACACCTTTTCCGGCACACAGACCATCGGCTTTCAGTACATAAGGAGCCTTCAGTGTTTCGAGGAACTTCAGACCTTCTTCCAACTGATCCGCACGGAATGTCTGATAAGCAGCTGTCGGGATGTTGTGGCGCTGCATGAATCCTTTGGCAAAATCCTTGCTGCCTTCCAGTACGGCACCCTGCTTTGACGGACCGATAACCGGAATGTTCTTCAGGGCTTCATCGTTTTTGAAGAAGTCATAAACTCCCTTTACCAGCGGATCTTCCGGACCTACTACCACCATATTGATCTGATTGTCCAGAACAAACTGACGGATACCGGCAAAATCATCGGCTTTGATGTTTACGTTTTCTCCTACTGACGCTGTACCGGCATTTCCCGGAGCGATATATAATTTCTCAATTTTGGGGCTCTGGGCGATCTTCCATGCCAAGGCATGCTCGCGTCCGCCGCTTCCTAACAATAAAAGTTTCATATCGTATGCTGCTTTATGTTTATTTTAAGAAATCATCAAAATACTGGCTGATCCGCTCGTGCAGATGAATCTGATCACGTCCGAACATGTTGTGCTCGCCGCCCGGATATACAAAGTAATCTACCTGTTTGCCGGCATCAATGCAGGCGCGCAGGAAAGACAGACTGTGCTGCGGAACACAAACCGGGTCGTTGTAACCGATGATAATCTGCAGTTTACCCTGAAGATTAGGAACTTTCAGGCGCAGGTTGCTACCTTTATAACCTTCCGGATTGGTTTGCGGAGTGTCCATATAACGCTCTCCGTACATCACTTCATAATAGTTCCAGTCGATAACCGGTCCACCAGCCACACCGACTTTGAAGGTTTCCGGATAGGAAAGCATCAGGTTGGTCGTCATGAAGCCACCGAATGACCATCCGTGTACACCGATACGGTTCTGGTCCACATAAGGCAATGACTTCAGATAAGCTATACCACGCATTTGGTCTTTCATTTCCTCATCACCGAGGTGTCTGAAAGTGACGTTTTCGAACTGGCGTCCGCGATTCTCTGAACCTCTGCTGTCGAGCACAAAGATCAGATAACCTTTCTGAGCCATGTAAATCTCCCATCCGCGAGCCATGTAGTTACGGCTGGCATCCACCAGATGAGCGTGCGGACCGCCGTAGACATAAACAATGGTCGGATATTTCTTGTTCGGGTCAAAATTTACCGGTTTTACCATGCGGTAGTACAGATCGGTGCTGTCGTCAGATGCCTTGATATGGCCACCCACGATTTCAGGCTTGTTGAACTCTTTCCAAGGATCTTCTGCTGTGAGCAGGTTGATGCCCTTGCCGTTCTTGGTGGCATACAGGTTGATGCTGCGGGCAACCTTTGGAGAACTGTAAGTATCAATGATATACTGTCCGTCGGCAGACAGATTACCCTGATGCACACCCTCTGATGTTCCGATTAATGTCCGCTTTTTATTGGAAACATTGACTGCATTCAAAGTATATTGAATCGGGTTCTGTTCGTTGCTGCGAATCAGAATGCTTTTCTCTTTCTCATTGAATCCCAGCATATCCAATACTACCCAAGGACCGGATGTCAGCTGTTCTACCTTGACATATTCCTTATAAGTAGCTCCATCGGCCGCATTTTTGAAATTATCGTAAAGCGGTGATTTCAGATCAAACAGGTACAGATGGTTGTATCCGTCGCGCTGGCTCTGATAAATGAATTTGTTGCTGTCCCAAGGAAGGAAGACTATCGGGTTCTGTGGTTCTACGAATTTAGGATGTTTCTCCTCGTAGAGCACTTCCTCCTTTTTGCCGTCTGCGGCATTGTAACATACCAGTTGTGCATGGTTCTGGTCACGGTTCAGCTCAATGACATAGATCTTCTTGTTGTCGGGCGACCAGGCAATATTGGTGAAATACCGGTCTGTGGCATCGCCGGTCTGCAACCATACGGTCTGTTCATTTGCCGGATTGAATACACCGATGCTTACCTTATGGCTCTTTTCGCCGGCCATCGGATATTTGCAAGGGAATGTTGTGGCAATTCGGGTATTAATATCTACCTGAGGATAGTCGGGCACCATGCTCTGGTCCATACGGTAGAATGCCAATAATTTTCCGTCCGGACTCCAGTAGGTACCCTTGCTGATACCGAATTCGTCGCGGTGCACGCTCTTTCCGTATACCAGATTATTGCTGCCGTCTTTGGATACGGCGATTTCTTTACCCTCGGCAGTAGTTACATACAAGTTGTCGCCAATGGTGAAGGCTTTGTTCTTGGAAACCGGATTCCAGTCTGTATTCTGGGCCTGAGCGTTGTTCTTCTGACTCCAGATTACTTTCTTTTCCTTGAAATCTACGATGAAGTCCTTCTGTGCTGTGCGCAATACGAACTGTTCCTTTTCTGCGTATGGGAACGAGATTGCTGTGCATGAGGTTGCCAGTTCCTGATCTTCACCAAGCCATTGCTTTACTTCTTCCAAAGTGAACAGGACAGATTTCTTACCATCTTTCTTGTTGACTACAGAGCATTGCTCTTTAGTCCGTTCGATGCAGTTGTCGCCCCACCACGTCAGATTCATGGATTTGGGTTGTAAATTCCAGAAGTTGTTTCCACCCGGAAGTAAGTCTTCCAGGGTGAAACTCTTGTTTTGTCCCATCATGACAGAAGCAAAAAAGCTAATAATCAGAAACAGATTAATCTTCTTCATAACGGTCATATTTGCGGTTCTTGTTAAACGATTTGTTTCCTTTATTGAATGATTTTCCGCCGCCACGGTAGTTCTTTTTTCCGTTGCCACGGTCAAAACCGCGTTCTTCGCCTCTGAATCTTCCGCCTTTTCCGCCCTGATTCTCTCTCTTAAAGCGGAATCCGCTCTGATCATCGTCCTCGTCAATGGCTTTCTTAAACTCGCGGTTAGCCTTGAAACGCTTCTTCTGAGCCATCTGTCGGCGTTCTTCGTCTGTTTTGATCTGGCCGCCATCGGCACGCATATCCTTATACTTTCCGCTAAAGATCTGATATTTGCGGAACTCGCACTCCAAAGAACCGTTGTAGAGAGGTATCTTGATAGAAGGTTTCAAGCCAATCTGTTCGAAACACTCTTCGCGGTAGCTTAGAATCCATGCGTCGTAATCCTGGAACTGGTGCTTCAGGCGCTCACCGATTGTGCGGTACAATCCCAATAAGTCAGGAGTTGAGATACGCTCACCGTAAGGAGGGTTGGTAACCATGATGCACTTCTCCTGTGGACGGGTAAACTGATGGAAATCCTTCTGGTTGATTTCGATTTCCTTGCTCAATCCGGCAGCCTTGACATTCTTCAACGCGATTTCTACAGCATTGCGGTTGATGTCGTATCCATAGATCTTGTGTGTAAACTCTCTTTCTTTGGAGTCATCGTTGTAGATGGTATCGAACAACTCCTGATCAAAATCGTTCCACTTTTCGAAAGCATATTCTTTGCGGAATACACCCGGTGCGATATTACGGGCAATCAGAGCAGCCTCGATAGCAATAGTTCCCGATCCGCACATCGGATCAATCAGGTCGCATTCTCCGTCCCAGCCGGTCATCATGATCATCGCTGCGGCCAATACTTCATTCAGAGGAGCTTCTACAGATTCCTGACGGTAGCCACGGCGGTGCAAAGACTCACCGGAACTGTCCAAAGACAAAGTACAGTCATCCTCTGCAATGTGGATATGCAACTGCAAATCCGGGTTGGTGATGCTGATATTCGGACGGCTTCCGGTTTTTTCTCTGAAGTAGTCTACGATAGCATCCTTCACCTTGTAGGCCACAAATTTGCTATGACGGAATTCTTTGGAGAATACAACAGAATCAACGGCAAAGCTGGTTTCGTTGGTCAGATACTGGCTCCAGTCTATTTTCTTGATGGCATCATAAACCTGGTCGGCTGTCTGTGCCTTGAAATGCTTGATCGGCTTCAAAATTCTGATGGCGGTACGCAGTGCAAAGTTTGCTTTATACATTAAGGCCTTGTCACCGGTAAATGAAACCATTCTTCTGCCGATCTGGATATTGTTTGCGCCTAAATCGGTCAGTTCTTTTGCCAAAATATTTTCTAATCCCTGAAAGGTTTTCGCAATAAGTTCAAATTCTGCTTCCATTATTTTTTTATTCTTCTATGGATGTAGTGAGTGATATGTTTTTAAAAGATAAATTATTTTCTCTGTACCAGACGTGCTCCTTCGGGAACATCTTCGGTAACCCAAATGTTACCGCCTACGGTTGCTCCTTTTCCCACCCGGATGCGTCCTAAAATAGTTGCGTTGGAATAAACCACAACGTCGTCTTCCAAGATCGGATGGCGAGGGATACCTTTGATCGGATTGCCGTTTTCGTCCAACGGAAAGCTTTTGGCGCCTAAAGTAACTCCCTGATAGAGTTTTACGTGGTTGCCAATAATACAAGTCGAGCCGATAACGACACCCGTTCCATGATCAATAGTAAAGTGATGGCCGATCTGTGCTCCCGGATGGATGTCTATACCTGTTTCCGAATGAGCCATCTCGGAGATGATTCTCGGAATGAGCGGCACTCCCAGCAATAAAAGTTCATGAGCGATCCGGTAACTGCTCAGGGCCTTGATAATGGGGTAGCAACTGATAATTTCTCCGTAGCTTTCAGCGGCAGGGTCACCATTATAGGCTGCTTCCACATCTGTTGCGAGAATGCTTCTGAGTTCGGGCAGCTTGGTAATAAAGGCTGCTGCCAGTTCGGCCGCCTTTTCCTTGCAGCGTTTGTCGCATCCCGTACCGTAGTCTGCGTTCTGTGCGCAGGTTTCTTCTGAAGAGAAACAAAGTCCGGCCAGAATCTGGTCCGTAAGCAATCCGTAAAGACGCTCCAGATTAACTCCTATGTGATAGGTAATAGTATGGCTATTGACTGTGGATTTCCCGTAGAAACCAGGAAATAGAATAGAACGGCACAGCTCGATAATTTCCTTAAGAACTTTTCCGGAAGGTAAGGGGTCGCCATCTCTATGTTCGTGAAAGACACCCTTTAAGGAGTTGTAAGTAGACAGTTCTTCTACCGTCTGTGCCAGCAGATGAGTGAATTTGTGCAGACTCATTAAACTTGTTATGATATGGTATATTACTTTAGTTGCAAAGATAGGTAAAGAAAATAAAATACAAAAATATTTTCCTACCTTAAAAAGGAGAAAGCCTGTATATCATGAGATACAGGCTTTCTTAGCTTATTGTTTCGGTGCTGAACTGACCATTTTGTAGAGTTTGTCGCTCGGACGGATCTTGCCGGGCACTTTGAAGGATACGCGCATACCTTTCTTTACCGTGTCTACCGGTTTCAGATCATAGCGTACTTCCTCAAGAGTGAGGAACATAGCTCCGGTGGTCGGACCGGTAATCAGGAGTTTGTCGCCCACACTCATCTCGGCAGCTTCAATCTGGAACTCGCCCACTTCGATATTTGAGAAGTATTTGATGGCTTTACCCACATATACCTTCTTTTCGGTGGCGTCGGAACCATAGGATTTAGTCCACTCTCCCAGGAACTGTCCCTGATAATAGCCGTCCCAGAATCCGCGGTTGAACACGCGTTTCAGACGCTCGTCCCAGGCGTCCTTCTTCTCTTCCGTAAAATCGTTGTCGAGCACACTCTGAATGGCTTCCTGATAGCAACGCACTACGGTGTCCACATACTCTGGTCCGCGGGCGCGGCCTTCGATTTTGAATACACGTACTCCCGCATTCATCATACGGTCGATGAAACGCACCGTCTTCAAGTCCTTCGGACTCATGATATACTGGTTGTCGATTTCCAGTTCCACATCGCTTTCCTTGTCCTTTACGATATACTGACGGCGGCAAAGCTGCATGCAGGCACCACGGTTGGCCGAGCGTCCGGTATTGTTCAGGCTCAGATAGCATTTTCCGCTCACAGCCATGCACAGGGCACCGTGGCAGAACATTTCGATGCGTACCAGTTCTCCGCTGGGGCCGCAGATTTTCTGCTCCTGAATCTGCTGATAGATATAAGATACCTGGTCCATATTCAATTCACGGGCCAGTACCACAACATCAGCAAACTGAGCATAGAATTTCAGAGCCTCGATATTGGTAATGTTCAACTGTGTAGACAAATGTACTTCCTGACCGACACTCTGGCAATAAGTCATTACGGCCACATCCGATGCGATAACCGCCGAAATATTGGCTTCCTTGGCAGCATCAATGATCTGGTGCATCAGAGGAATATCTTCGTCGTAGATAATCGTGTTTACAGTCAGATAGCTTTTTACTCCATGCTCGGCACATTCCTGCGCAATTCTTTTCAGGTCGTTTATGGTGAATGTGCTGGCCGAGTGAGCACGCATGTTCAGATTTTCTATTCCAAAATAGATAGAATCGGCACCTGCATTCAAGGCGGCCGCAAAAGATTCGGGCGAGCCTACCGGTGCCATGATTTCGAAATCACTTCTTGTCATGTTATGAATCAATTTATTGCTGCAAAGATACTGCCTTTTCTTGATAAGTAAGAGATATGTTACAGAAGTTCTGATAAATATATGCTTTTTTTATGATTCTCCGGTTCACTTTTTCGTTGCCGTTCTTTAATCCGCTTCTTGTTTTTTCGTATTTTTGCGCTCATTATGAAAATAGGAAATATTGAATTTGGTCCCTATCCGGTCTTTCTGGCCCCGATGGAGGATGTGACGGACATTGGTTTCCGTCTGCTGTGCAAGAAGTTTGGAGCAGCCATGGTCTATTCCGAGTTTGTGGCGGCAGATGCTCTGATCCGAATGGTGAACCGCAGTCTGGAGAAACTGAAAGTTTGTGAGGACGAGCGTCCGGTGGCCATTCAGATCTATGGCAAGGAAGTCGGTCCTATGGTGGAGGCTGCCCGTATTGTAGTGGATCAGGCGCGCCCCGATGTACTTGATTTGAACTTTGGCTGTCCGGTAAAACGGGTGGCAGGAAAAGGTGCCGGTGCGGGTATGCTTCAGAATCCCGACAAGATGATCGAGATAACCGAGGCAGTTGTCCGTGCCGTAGACATCCCGGTGACTGTAAAGACCCGTTTGGGATGGGATGAAAACAGCAAGATTATTGTAGATTTGGCTGAACGTCTGCAGGATTGCGGTATTCAGGCACTGACTATTCATGGCCGTACGCGTGCCCAGATGTATACCGGTGAAGCCGACTGGAGCTTGATCGGAGAAGTGAAGAAGAATCCCCGTATGCACATTCCGATTATCGGAAACGGTGATATCACTTCGCCTGAGAAAGCGAAGGATTATTTTGAGCGTTACGGAGTAGATGCCGTGATGGTGGGCCGTGCCACCTTTGGCCGTCCTTGGATTTTCAAGGAGATTGTAGATTATTTATGCCCGCAGCAGAATGATTCTGCGGCAGATCATATCATTGACAGTGACTACGAAGTGATGTCGGACGACTGGAAAATTGACGTTTTGAAAGAACAGGTACTCACCAGTGTGCGTCGTATCGATGAGTATCGTGGCATTCTGCATAGCCGTCGCCATCTGGCTGCTTCGCCGATCTTCAAAGGTATTCCCAATTTCCGCGAAACCCGAATTGCCATGTTGCGTGCAGAAACCTTGGACGAGCTTTTCGCCATACTGGAAACAGCTCGCGAGCAGTTACGCAATCAGAAAGGCTGATTCCATTTTATCCATACAAAAACTCCTTATTATAATAGCGGTCCTCAGATACCGGCTTCTTATAATAAGGAGTTTTTGTATTTATGATTATTGGTTGGCTTTAGCCTTGAAAGCCAGCGCATACATTTTCATCTGTTTCAGCATGGCCAGCAAACCGTTGCTACGGGTAGGAGAGAGGTGTTCTTTCAGTCCGATGCGTTCGATGAAATACAGGTCTGCGTTCAGAATCTCGTCAGGAGTATGATCCGACAACACCCGTACCAGCAGCAGGACGATACCCTTCACAATCAGTGCGTCACTTTCTGCCTGAAAAATGATCTTTCCGTCCTTCAGGTCAGCCTGAAGCCATACGCGGCTTTGGCAACCGTCAATCAGGTTCTGATCCGTTTTATACTCTTCGGGCAATGGTTTCTCTTCACTACCCAGATCAATCAACAGCTGGTATTTGTCCATCCAGTCGTCAAAGTCATTGAATTCCTCAATAACTTCGTCTTGCAGTTCATTAATGGTTTTCATTATTTCTGTTTTCGTTATATAAAACCTGCAGAACTGTTTGTCCCACAGCTTTCAGTACATTCTTGTCAATATGTTCCATATCGTCCTTTGCCGTATGCCAGGTAGGTCCGAATGAGGACGGGCCGTCGGTGAAGTAAGGCACGATGTCGATACATGGGATGCCCGCAATCTGATTTACCGGCACATGGTCGTCCACGATATAGCCGCTAAGGCGTTTCAGGAAATAGTTGCCGTAACCCAATGATTCAGCCGTGTTCCATACATTATTGACAACTCCCGGAGCATACTCCTGCGAATAAGCCTCCTGAGAGAAGGTCGCTCCCTGTCCGCCGACCATATCCAGCAGAATGCCGTACATGGCCTTATAACCCTCTTTATGCGGATTCTGTGACCAGTGCTGTGAACCCAGACACCAGCTCTGTGAGTGATCCTCTCCTGTTTCTGCCCACTGCGGCACACCCCAATCTTCGGCATCGAAGCAGATAAAGTCCACACCGATCTGGCTCAGCGGCTGCTGTTTCAGCATACGTGCCATTTCGAGCATGACCGCTACTCCGCTGGCTCCGTCGTTTGCAGCCAATACCGGCTTTTTCCAGTTGGCAGAGTCCGGGTCATTGTCGCACCACGGGCGGCTGTCCCAATGCGCGCAGATCAGTACTCTTTTTGCGGCATCCGGATTTATGGAAGCGATGATATTACGGCTTTTCAACACTGTGCCGTCATAACCTTTCAGATCAGCATACTGGTCGGTGATGGTGGCTCCGTAAGCCGCGAACTTTTCGGCAATATAGTTGCCGCAGGCCTTGTGCGCGTCGCTGTTCGGAGTACGCGGACCGAAGTCGCACTGATCCGCTGTAAACTGATAGGCGCTGTCGGCATTGAATGCCGGACATTCCGCATTGACCTGAGCTGTTTGTTGCGGTTGGTTTGAAGCAGATGTGTTCTTTTTACCGCAGCTGCTCAGCAGGCATACGGCTGCAAGCGCAATGGCGCTCCAATATTTCTTTTCCATATCTTCAGTTTGTTACTTAAAGTTCTGTACCTGTTGCATCACGCGCAAGAAGTTTCCTCCCCATATTTTCCGGATATCCTCTTCGTTGTACCGGTCTTGAATCAGACGGCGAGTGAAGTTGATCAGCTCGGCAGCCGAGGCACAGCCCGGTATGCCGCCATCACCATCGAAGTCAGTACCGATGCCCACGTGATCCACTCCCATGATGCGAATCATATGGTTCAGGTGTTCCATGGCGTCCAAGATAGAGGCCTGGCCTTCTTTTTTCAGAAATCCATTATACAGGGTAACCTGTACCACTCCTCCTTTGCGGGCAATACTTCTCAGTTGGTCATCCGTCAGATTGCGCGGTACATCACACAGACTGCGGCATGAAGAATGCGAGCAGACAATCGGAGTGCGGCTGATTTCCAGCGCGTCATAGAAGCTCTTTTCTGACGCATGCGATAGATCAACCATGATTCCCAGGCGGTTCATTTCCTGAATCACCTGTTCGCCGAAGGCACTCACTCCGTGGTGTTCCTCTTCCGGTGCTTTGGCCGAGTCGCAGATGTCATTATTACCGTTGTGGCACAAAGTGATGTAGACCACTCCCCGTTGTTTGAAATGCTCCACAAGCCTTATGTCGCGTCCTAATGCGTAGCCGTTTTCGATGCCCAGCATAATGGCTTTTTTCCCCTGATCCTTCAGACGGAACAGGTCTTCCGGTGTGCGTGCAATCTGCACGGCTGTGCAGTTTTTGGCTGCCATATTTACAATCTGATCCAGAATCAGGTTGGCCTTTTCCGTGGCGGCTGCCAGTCCGGCTTCAGTGCGCTCTTCCTGTTTCAGGTAAGCCACCATGATGGTCGCATCCAGGTGTCCCTCATTCATTTTGTGCAGATCCACCAGAATCTTGGGGTCCCGCTTGTGGAAGTTGATATTCTGTTCAAAGAACATCGGTGTGTCGCAGTGGCTGTCCAAAGTCAGAATGCGGCGGTGCATCTGTTTGGCTGTGCTGAACGAATGCGCTTCGCGTGTGAGCCATTCAAAAAGAGGCATCATGCACTCATCCTGCCTCAGGATGAAACATTCCGGATGCCACTGTACTCCTAAAATAGATTTATGTTCGGCCGATTCGATGGCTTCGATCACTCCGTCGGCCGAGCGGGCGCATACGGTGAAGCGCTTTCCCGGTTCTTTTACAGCCTGATGATGGAAGGAATTTACGGGCAGGACTTCTGTCTGCATGATTCCGTGCAGCAACGAACCCTCCTCGATATGAACTAAGTGAGAGGCGTGGCTACGGTCTAAATTCTGACTATGTTTGAGCAACGGTTGCTGCGGGGTGCTGTTCCGGTAAATATCCTGATGCACGCTTCCTCCCAGTGCGGCAGCCAGAATCTGAATGCCCCGGCAGATGCCCAACATCGGAATCTGACGGTCATAGGCCAGACGGGCCAATAACAGTTCCGGCAGATCGCGCTCGGCGTTGATACCGCCCAACTCCCGTATCGGTTCTTCATTCAGATAAAGCGGATTGATGTCACCGCCTCCCGAAAACAAGAGCCCGTCCACATGATCCAGTACACTGATCAGGGCGTCCTTGTCGGCAAACGGAGGGATAATGACCGGAGTGGCTCCGGCCCGCAATACCGATTTGAAATAACCCTCGGCCAGTTCACATCCTTTGTCGCCAAAATTGCCTGTGATACCGATTACCGGCTGTGCCGTATATCCCGGAAAAGACTGGTGCATTCTGTCATAAGTCTGCTGCCAGCAAAAAGCCCCTTCTTTCATAGTCTGTTATTCGTTTTCAATATCGTCAATTCCGATAGGAATTTCTTTCTTGATGCTTTGCTCCAGAGAGATCAGAGTTTCTGTAGCTACCACGCCCGGAATTTCCTGCATCTTGTTGTTGAGCAGCTCCATCAGGTGAGAATTGTCGCGTGCATAGAGCTTGGTCAGCATGGTGTACGGACCGGTTGTGAAGTGACATTCCACGATTTCGGGAATTTTCATCAGCTCGTCTACCACTCTTTTATACATAGAGCCCTTTTCCAATTTGATACCGACGTAGGTACAGGTGCTGTAGCCCAGACTCTTCGGATTTACCTGATAGCCTGATCCGACAATCACGCCCATGTCGATGAGGCGCTGCACGCGCTGATGTATGGCTGCTCTGGAAACGCCGCATACCGCAGCTACATCCTTGAACGGGATGCGCGCGTTGTTTGAGATGATTTCCAGAATTTTCTTATCCAAAAGATCTATTTTTTCCATAATGTCTTACTGTTTTCTGTGTGTTTGATTAGAGAATGTCAAAAAGTAAGCAAATATAAGGATTTATTCAGTACGCTGCCTGCTTTTAACAAAAAAAAGGCATCAAACCTAAGTTGATGCCTTCTTTTTATCAAGCAATATGCTATTTCACAATATCCAGAAGTTCTACGGTGAAGATCAGCGCCGAGTAAGGAGGAATCTTTCCTGCTTCGCGTGCGCCATATCCCATTTCCTGCGGGATATACACTTCCCATTTAGATCCGACCGGCATTTTGGTCAGAATTTCAGTCCATCCCTTGATTACCTGCTTGCAGCCGAACACAGCCGGTTCGTTACGCTTGTAGGAACTGTCGAAGATGGTACCATCGATCAGGCGGCCTTCGTAGTGAACCTTTACTGTAGAAGAGTCTGCCGGAACGGCTCCCTTGCCTTCCTGCAAGATCTTATACTGCACTCCGCTGGGCAATACCTTTACGCCTTTCTCTTTGGCGTTGGCTTTCAGAAATTCTTCTCCGGCCTTTCTGTTTGCGCCGAATCGTTTTTCCATCAGAGCATTCTGATAATAAGTCATCTGCTTCTTGGCCAGATCCTGTGCGTGTGCCAGAGTCATTTTTGTAGGCTCGCCGGCAATGGCAGTTCTGAATCCTTCTACGAACAGATCACTGTTTACGGTCTTTACAGAGTCGTTTCCGGCAATCTGCTTGTCAATTTGCGGAATGATCTGTTCTGCCACCTGCTTGCGTATCTCCAGTCCGGCTGTGTAGGCGATAGCCTTTTTAGCCTCTTCGCTGTTGATGTCGGTGTCAAAACCCTTCAGGAATTCAGACATATAATTCATGTCTACTCCCAAGCGGTTGACCAGATAGCTCTTCAGACCGTCAGAATTGGCCAGTCCGATGGCATAGCTGAATGTGTCTACCGAGCAAGTATCCACCTTTTCAGCCACATTCTTTTTCTTGTCTTTTCTTGTCTTTCTGGCATCAGCCTGACTTCCGAAGAACGTGATCAGTGCCAATGACAAAATCAAGATTTTGGAATATTTCATCGGTCAATTATTTTGCAGCCTCGATGTCGATCAGTTCGATAGTGAATGTCAGTGCAGAGAAAGGCTTGATGTTACCAGCTTCTCTTGCTCCGTAAGCCTGATCCTGTGGGATATAAACGATCCACTTAGAACCAACAGGCATGTGAGTCAGAGCCTCGGTCCATCCTGGGATTACAGCGTTGCAGGCGAAAGTGATCGGATCTTTTTCAGTCTTGTCGAATACAGTTCCGTCGATCAGCTTGCCTTCGTATTTAACCTTAACGCGTGAAGTGTCGGCAGGGATAGCACCTTTACCTTCGGTGATTACCTCATAGTATACACCGTTAGCCAAAGCCTTTACACCAGCCTTCTTGGCGATGTTTGCCATATATTCCTCGCTCTTCTTCTTGTTGTCGCCGTATTTCTTCTCCATCTGCTCCTTCTTGATGCTTTCCATCTTGCGGGTAGCGATTTCCTGAGCCTGCTCTACAGTCATGATGTCTGACTTGCCGTTTACACCGCTCACGAATCCGGCCATGAAGTTCTTCAGGCTGATGGTCTGAGTTGAATCCTCTCCGTAGAGCTCATAGTTGATGCCTTTCAACATCTGCTGGCTGATCTGCTGACCGATCTGAACACCTGCGAAGTAAGCCATCTTCTTCTTGTCGTCGCCAGCATTTGCGCCCTCGTTCAAACCTTTGATGAACTCAGCCATGTCTGTAGTGTCAATGCCTACAGTGTTTGCCAAATATGCTTTCAGACCCTGAGTCTGTGCCAAACCGATAGAGTAGCTCAAAGAGTCAACGTCTGTTTTCAAATCTGCTTTCGGAGCACCAGACTTAGAGCATGATGCCATGGTAGCTACCAAAGCAGCTGCCATCATAAAACTTGTCTTTTTCATTGTTATATTTAATTATTAAAGTTATACCATTGGAGTTATTAAAGCACCTCGATGAGCTCTACATCGAAAATCAGGGTGCTGTAAGGAGGAATAGACGCACCGGCGCCACGTGCTCCGTAGCCTAATTCGTAAGGGATAAAGAAACGGAACTTGCTGCCTTCCTTCATCAGCTGCAAACCTTCGGTCCAACCGGCAATTACACCGTTCAGAGGGAATGTGGCCGGAGTGCCGCGCTGCAAGCTGCTGTCGAACAGAGAACCGTCGATGAGCATACCCTCGTAGTGGCACTTCACTTGATCGGTTGCTTTCGGGCTCTTTCCGTTACCCTCGCTCAATACCATGTACTGCAAGCCTGAAGCGGTGGTGATCACACCTTCCTTCTCGGCGTTCTTTTTCAGGAACTCGATACCGGCAGATTTCATCTCTTTAGCCTGCTCTTCCTCTTTCTCCTGAAGATATTTATTGACGATTTGTTGTGCTTCCTTATGAGAAACAGCCAGCTCGTTATTGTTCAGCACATCTTTAATTGCTTGTGCAAAGTCATCCACACAGATATCCTTGGCATTCATGCTGCTCAGCTGCTGGCCGATACCCAAACCTAATGCATAGCTAATCTTATCCATTTCTTAAATTGTTGTATGATTTAAATTTCGTATTTTTTCACGGGCGCAAAGTTAATAGTTTTCGCTGACTAAATCTTGCATCACCCGTTTATTTTTCTTTTTTTTGTATAAATAACGATGAATCCATAACGGCTGACGGCTTCTGATTCATCGTGACTTGGTGTGCTGTGTGCGATTTCGCACTAAAAACGTGCGGATGCGCACGCTAATACATCCTGACTGTTTTTGTAATTCGTTTAAAACCAATAAAATATAAATTGGCACGGTTTTTGATTGCATGATGTTATGAAACTGTCAGAATGATAAACTTAAAAGTCCAGGATATGATATTACATTATTTGAAGGTGGCCGTACGCAGTCAGATGCGGTTCAAGATGCAGAATCTGATAGCCATATTAGGTTTGGCCGTGTCGTTGTTTTGTTTCAGTATTTGTCTTTATTGCAGCAGATTCATATTCAGTACCGACAGCTGTTTCCGTAACAAGGATCGGATTATAGAAGTGGGTATGAATAAGGAAAACGGGTGGAGTTATCACGGAACAAACGGACAACTTGCCGGCTATTTAAGAAATCAGGGTTTAGGTACAGAAACCTTTTGTGTAGTAGTTAATCCAAGGGAACGTACGTATCAGGTAGAAGTGTCGGAAGAAAAGCTTCTGCCCTATACCCTGATGTGTATGGAAACCGATTCGGTTTACCATGAGATTTTTACGCCGGAGATTTTGTTTGGCAGCTGGGAGCAGGCTACGCATGGTCCTAATTCGGTGATTCTTTTTGAGAGTGCGGCGGAGCGCCTCTTTGGAAAAGCCGAGCTGGCTATAGGAAAACATATGATTCTTTCCCACCGTTTGCATTCGTCGCCGGACACTACACCCCGTGATGGAGGAATAAGCTATACCATACAGGCTGTTGCCAAAGATTTGCCTTTGAACAATAGTCTGGGTTTTCTCCGTAAAATGGATGCGTTGGTTATAAACGATACGGAAGGACTGGTAAATATAGACAACAAAGACCTGATAGGCGCCAGTACTTATACTTTGATTCATGATGAAGAAGAATTATCACGACTTGTGGACGAGATTAATAGAAGGAAACTTGCCTATCATATCTTTGGTAAAGATGCCAGTATTCGTTTCGAAAAGTTCGGTGCCAGCTTCTGGAAGGATAATGAA
Source organism: uncultured bacterium (assembly GCA_905215575.1). Taxonomy (GTDB): domain Bacteria; phylum Bacteroidota; class Bacteroidia; order Bacteroidales; family Bacteroidaceae; genus Paraprevotella. The sequence goes on from CAJMQV010000002.1 coordinate 72,389, forward strand.
GTTCTTTCTATCTGCTATACAACGCTTATTGCCGGAATACTTGTCTTGCTGGTAGGTCTGCTCAATTTCCTGCATTTCATTACGGGCTCTTTCTTTATCAGAGTGAGGGAGTGTCATATCCGCAGAGTCAATGGTGCCGGACTTAGGGACTTGTTTCTCATGTTCTTTGTGCAGATTGGCATTTCTATTTTATTGTCTGCATTCTTTACGTTTCTTCTTATTGAACTTTTGTCACCTTTCCTTAATCTTGCCCTTACGAACCTCAGTTTTACCATAGAACCGGGTGTACTTATGTGGCAAGTATTTACTTATTTTGTGGGATTGATGGCTTTATGCGTTGTCATATCACTTTTTGTGATCTTCAGGATTCGTAAATCCTATGTAAATCAGAGTCTCGGGATCAGTCCCGCAGGAAGATACGGCCGTCATCGGTTGAGAAACATATCTTTGGGAGTCCAGTTGTTTGTAGGTTGGATTTTCATTTCTTTTGCCGTAGCCTTGTATTTACAGTCCGCAAAAACAAGTCATTTTGTTTTCGGAACCTTGTCTCTATCGGATAAGGAACGGATTTTGAGCATTCCTTTTGAATTTCCGTTTTTGGATGTTCCTGCAAAGAGATTTCTTGTAGAAGAAATCCGTAAATGTCCGGGAGTGGAAGATGTCATTACTTCCGATGGCAATGATCTGTACGGTACTACCTATACATCTCTTTACCTTACAGAGGGAAGAGAACAGTTTTTTAATGCCAATGTAATGCGTGTTTCACCTGGTTACTTCAAGTTTATGAATCTGAAAATCCAGTCCGGATGCGAGTTGCGAACAGCTGACGAGATGGTTATCGACGAAGTACTGTCGAAACGGATTCACAAGGATTCGCTTGGAACTGTTCTGTATGATTATAGTAAGGAATATAAGTTGGTGGGCATATCCGCTCCGCTCGTCATATCAAATTATCCTGAAGGTCAGTCAAACGGCTTTATGTTTACCTTTTCTGATTATTCCGATGATTTTATGCACTGTTATGTGAAATGTAGTGCCGACAGACAGAAGGAGGCCATGCACGCTGTACGGCATGTGATGCGCAAAGCCATACCAGAGAGTGTAGAAATCAAAATGCGCACCATGATGGATGATATACGTGAAGTTTATGCTGTGGAATTTGAGTTGAGAAACATTGTTCTTTTTATGGCGGTGGTGGCACTGGTCATATCTCTGCTTGGTATCTACTCAGCCATCACTCTCGACACGGAACATCGCCGTAAGGAGATGGCCATCAGAAAGATAAACGGAGCGGGAACATGGCAGATCGTCTTGCTGTTTGCACGGTTGTATCTTGTATTGGTTCTATCAACGGCTGTTGTGGCGTTCCCGATTGTGGATTTCCTGTTGGGTGAGTTGCGCGGAACGTACCATTCGTTCATAGATACAGGTTTCCTGTTTTACGGAGGCATCCTGCTTTTTGTGGGTTTGCTGATAACCTTGGCTGTTTATGCACGAATCCGGGATATATCACGGATAAATCCCGCTGAAATCATCAGGAGCGAATAATTGTCCAGACGCATTTTTCTGTTTGTTATTTTTTATTTGTATTTTTGTAGAAAATGGATACAATGTTTCTTACAGCATGAAAAAGATTGTCGTATTGACCGGAGCAGGCATGTCTGCCGAAAGCGGAATCACAACCTTTCGCGATTCCAATGGTTTGTGGGAACAGTTCCGGGTGGAGGATGTGGCCTCGATAGAAGGTTATGAACGCAACCCCCAGCTGGTGCTTCAGTTCTACAACGACCGCCGTCGGCAGCTGGCTGACGTGGAGCCTTGTGCGGGACACAGACAGCTGGCCGAGATGGAAAGAGATTATCAAATGGTGATTGTGACGCAGAATGTGGATAATCTGCATGAGCGTGCCGGAAGCACGAATGTGATTCATCTGCATGGCGAACTGACGAAAGCCACTTCTTCGCGTAATCCGAATGACGCGCGTTGTATTGTGGATATTCCTGTGGACCATGAAATCCGATGGGGCGATCAGGCCAAGGACGGGTCGCAGTTGCGTCCGTTTATCGTGTGGTTTGGCGAGCCGGTACCGATGATAGAAAAGGCTATTGAAGAAGTACAGACGGCTGATATATTCGTGATTATCGGAACCTCGCTCAATGTTTATCCGGCGGCCGGACTGATTCATTATGTTTCTCCTTCCGTTCCGGTATATTTGATTGATCCCAAGCCGGTAGAAACTCATGGAGCACGGGGCATTCAGTTTATTCAGAAAGGAGCGTCGGAAGGTGTGGCTGAGCTGATGGATTTATTAAAGAATCCTAAAACTGCTCTGTAATCAGTCCAAATGTGTATTTTATTTATTATACTTGCACCAGAGAATTAAATTAGAATATTGAAAATTAAAATTAAGTAAGATGAAGAAGTATATTTGTACAGTTTGCCAGTGGGTTTATGATCCAGTTGTAGGTGATCCGGATTCAGGTATTGCACCGGGAACAGCATTCGAGGATATCCCAGAAGATTGGGTATGCCCATTGTGCGGTGTAGGAAAGGATGATTTCGAGGTTTGCGAAGACTAATCTCCTTTCTGTAGACAAAAAAGAAAATAGAACAGATGCGTCTGGCTTGTGCCGGGCGCATTTTTTTTGCTTTATACAAGCATTTTTTTATGAACTACGGTCTGTTGATTTCGACGGGACCGTTTTTGGTTTTTGTCAGCATCATTTGAAAAAATGGTCGTGATGTTTTTTTGTGAACTTCAAAGTATCAAAAAAAGGAACAGACAAGTCTTTGCCGACCGGTCTGTTCCTTTGAGTAAAAAATGAGTGCGGGTTACTGATTATTCACCCCAAACATTAAAATCGCTTTCTTCATTGCTTAACTGAGTGCCGTTGCTTACCACGTCGTTTAAGCCCATAGAGGCTGTCAGCAGCTGGCTTTCAGCCTCAACCTGCATCAGCTCCATCTTGGGAGCCTGATAGATTCTCTTTTTCATAATCTATATGTTTTTTATTTGATAACTTTCTTTCCGTTCACGATATAAATGCCTTTCTTCAAGTCGTTCAAAGCCTGGCTTTCCTTAACCTGCTTGCGTACGATGATACCGTCGATGGTGTAAACATTAACGAGAGCTTCGCCGTTTTCAACCTGACCGATACCGGTTGTTCCGTCGCCTTCCAAACCAAATCCTCTTACGTTCTGTGCCACAGCGGTAGTCAGAGCCAGATATGCCTTGTTTGCTTCGTTAGTGAATGCGGCACCGTTCTCAGCAGCCCAGTAGAAGCCCAGATTCTTACCGTCGTTGTCATAAGACAGCTTGTAGAACAAGCAGTTTTCGCCTTCGGTTGTAGCTGCTGTGGTAGAGCCTTTCAGCAGGTTGTTTGCAGGAGCAGCTTCTTCTGAATTAGAAACCTCGCATACATATTCTTTGGCATCAGCCTGAATCAGAACAGCTGTATTTGCAGGAACAACACTACCAGCGGCATACTTCCAGTCGATAGTCAAATTCTTGTTTTCTACACCTGTAACGATACCTGCTTTCATGTTGTCTGCAACAACCCAAGCCTTATCTGTGAAGTAAGTTGCATAACCTGCGTCAGAAACAGAGATGGTTAAGGTTGCCGGTTCGGCTTTCTTGATGATAACATTTTTGATTTCCCATGCAGATGCTACATCTTCAGTACACATATAGTTAAATGCAATCTGTACTTCTTTACCGCAGTAAGCGTTCAGAGAGATTTCTCCAGAGTTTATAAAATCCCAATTGCTTGGATAAGATGGAATAGTTAACTGTACCCATTCTGTAGCATCTTTTTCTTTAATCCAAAGTGTGAAGTCTTTTGTAAGATCATTGTCTTTTATAAATCCTGCTGCATGTTCGAATGTAAGACTTGCTCCAGCTACATCTGTTAAGTTAATAACCGGAGAGATTAATTTCAAATTTTGTGCTTTTTTAAAATTGAATCCATTGGCATAAGCACATTTATATTCAGAATTGTAGGTCCATACTTCTTCTGTCTGATTTACAGTAAAGTCACCTAAACTTTCTGCAAAGCTTTCTGTGAAAAGAATGCTTGGATCAATAACAGTCAGTGTATAAGATGCTGAACCTGGTTTATAAGTGTCAGTTACACCAACAGAAGCAGTGATGGTAGTAGTACCGGCTGCAATAGCTGTAATGTTACCACTGTTATCTACTGTTGCTACATCTGTATTGCTACTTTTGTAAGTTACTTCTCCATCAGATACAGTTGTAAATGTAGGTGCAGTGAATGCATCTCCTAAAGTGTAAGTTGCAGTTTCTGCAGAGAAAGCACATTTTGGATCTTCTAATTCAACACCAGATCCGCCTGCTTTTGTGATGACAATGTTGTCTAAAAAATAGGCTTTATCTTTTACTTTGTTTGTAAATGTAACTTTAGAGGTAGTTGTTCCTGTAGGCAGAGTAATCGTGAAAGATTGATTTTTTAATGTGTTTTCGTAGTCTGAAGAATTTTCTAGTCCAGAAATTTCATAAACATCTTCTCCATCTACTTGTACATAAATAACAGAATATTTTTTATTCCAACTACTGGCATTAACAGTTAGGGTATAAGTTGCAGTCGGATCAGAGAGATCTATTTCTGGAGTAGTGATAGATCCTAAACCACCACCAGACCCTAATTTTATAGCACCAGGAGCATTATATACTTTAACACCGGTCCAACCAGATACAGATGTATACTCATCAAGTTTATTTGTGAGATCTGTAGAGAAATCATTGCCTCCCCAGCCATTTCCGCTAACGTTATCAAAGCTTTCACTCAAAATAATTTCAGGTTCCTGTGCATAGGCCTGACAATAAAAGCCACTTAGGATGAAAATCCAAATTAGCTTTCTGAAAAGTGTAATTGTTTTCATAACTAAAGATTTTAAATTAATAACAATAGTTTATTTTAGTACTTTCTTTCCATTAATCAAATAGATTCCCGAAGGCAGTCCGTTCAATGCGCCTCGTTCTTGAACCTGTTTCCGGATTAATGTTCCACTGATTGAATAGACGTTTACCAATTTACGTTTATTGTTTGTGGTTTGTTGGATTCCTGTAGGCTTTTCAAGAGGCAGATAATTAATGCCGTTTGCATTCGTTTTCGGTACGGCCAGATAAGCCTTATGTGCCGTATTGGTAAAGGCTCCGCCGTTTTCCGCTCCCCAATAGAAGCCAACCGGTTGGTTCACATCTGTACTTAATTTGTAGAACAGGCAGTCTGTACCTTCTGTTTCTGCATCTTCTGTACTTCCTTTCAGCCAGTTTGTTGTCGGCTTTTTGCCGTCAGTCTGGCTGATGTTACAGATATAATCTCCGCTGTTACCTTTGATCAGTACACCGGTTTCGCTAGGAATTACCGATCCGCCTTGATAAGCCCATTCAATATTCAGATAATTGTCCGGTGATTGAATACCGGTTATAACTCCGGCTTGAAGACCTGCTGGCAGATAGAAAGCTTGGTCACTGTAGTAAGTTGTATAGCTGCAATCGCTGATCGTGAAGTCAACAGACTGCATTTTATATAAGCAAACAGCTTTCTGTTGGGATTCATAGCAAGCAAATCTCGGTGCTCCTGCGTTATACTGAATGCTTCGTGTATCGTAAGCACAGCTGATAATCTGCGTACCGTTTTCATCGATCACAATCTTCCACTGAGCATTCTTGCTGTCTTTGTCGGTTGTGGTATGCAGTTTATTGCCACTGCTGTTCAAAGATACATAGCATTTGCCGGTTGCATCGTAGAAGGTGTACTGATCGGTTGTTCCTCCCAACACGAAGGTATAAGGCTGTCCGTTGCCATTCACTTCAGAAACGATGAGGCCATTGTCGAAACCGATCTCGCCATATCCGCGGATGTCTTTGCCTTGTGCTCCCATGGCTACACTGAGTTCTTCGCACACGATGAGATATTGTGCTCCCGGTGTCAGGTCGGCGGTAGAGGTTACCGGAGTGAAACTCCACAGACCGGATACGGAAGGCGTTTCACCTCCTTCGTCATTTACTGTATATTTTGCGGTTACCGATCCGCTCTTCTTTCCGTCCAAGACGGCATAGGCTGTAATCGTCGTACTTTCGTTGATGGTCAGATTAGCGGGATTCGTTACCTGAACTTCCGCGCCGCCGTTCAGTGAATATACGATCTGTGCGCCCGGAGTGCCGGTTTTGATCTGTATATTGGTGCCCTTGCTTACAGTGCCTGATGCAGGGGTAAATGTCGGAGTCATTACCTGAGTGTCACCACCTTCTCCGGCACCTTCATAGTTTTCGGAGTCGAAGAGTACATCCATTTTATCGCCCCAGATGTATTCTTCCAACCCGGGGAAGTCGATAAACGGATTACGGTTCTTTTGCAGTTTGTATACTTCGTTGTTTCGGTTTATCTCTTTTTCGCTTACCGGGTCTTCCTCAGCCCAGCGCAACAGCATGGTAACGGCCCATGAGGTATATGCCGGATATTTGTTTCCGGCAAGCATGGGACAGCTCCAACTGGCTATCTGGTTTTCGTAGCAGGTTGCCATATAAAAATAGGTGCGGGCAAAATCACCTTTATATTCGTCTGCCGGTTCAAATACTATTCCGCTATATCCGGGAGTGGAAGAGGGACCTAATTTACTGAAACCTCCATTGGATGTATAAGTAGGACTATCGGTTTCGCCGAAAGGATAGTTGCTGCGACGACCGTTTACATAGCCATCAGTAGGATAAAGATGGAACAGGTCGCTGTACATGGGTCGAGCGTCATTAAACCAACTTTTGGGGAAGGAATGCTCGCGGTTATACACATCGCCTTCTTTAGAATAATTACCGGCCTGATCTGTTCCAAACACAAAGTTTGTACTGGACGAATACATGTCCCATACCTTTCCGTCGGCTCTTTTGTCTGTGGTTTTGAAGGCTTCCCACAAGGCATCATAGCTTAACGCTGTGTGATTGTAGATTACTTTGCAGAGAGCGGTTTTAAGACTGGCTCCGCAATATCCGTCGGCCGAACTATAATAACCTGACGGAATTTGAGCGAATACCTGAATCAGTGCACTTTGCAGTGCAATTAAAATCCAAAATCGTTTCATTGTCATAAATAGATCTATTATTGTTGTAAATGTATGAATTATAGGAATATCCTATTCTTATTTTCGGAAGTTTTTTCCTGAAAATTGTTTTTTTTATAAAAAATGCAGTTTGTGAAATGCAAATGTAATTTGGATGAAAAAAGCCGAAGAGCAGAATTTTATGCTCCTCGGCCTGGATTTAAGTTGATTAATTGGTATGTCCTGCTGATTCTATTTTGGCTTCAATGATGTTTTGAATGTATTCGCCGATCTTTTCGCATTCGTTGATGATATCCAGATACAGAGTTCCTAAATGATAGGAGTATTCATGGTTGTTGATATCGGCGGCATTCTGGTTGCGCAACTGTTTCTTGAAATTTTTGATTTCCTGATTGATAAAGAAAATAGTGCGCCCTTCGGCTAAAGGACGGCGCATGGAAGTGATGCGCTTCATTTCCTCAATAGCCTGTTCGGTGAGCAGGAAAAGCTGATGCAGGTGATTCTGCTGTTTGGAAGTAAACTGCTCTTTGCCGTGATACTTATGCCCGATAATGCGTGAAATGATGTAGCAGGAATCGGCAATACTTTCCAACTCTGATACTTCGCGGAGCATGCAACGGATTTGGGTTTTGGTTTCCGAACTGAGCAGATCATCGCCGACCTCGCCCAAGTATCCGGCAATTTCTTCTTCAAGCTCATCGCTCGAGTTTTCTAATTTCTTGATCTTCAGATAAATTTCCTGGAATTCCTGAGTCTTGTTTACGGTGAGCAAATAACGCACTTGAGTAAACATCCGATGGGTCAGATCGGCAAAGTTGTTGATTTCCTTTTGGGCTTCCAGTACGGAAAGTTCTGGTGTGGCCAGCAAACCTCCGGTAATATAACGCAGTTCGCCTTCGTCTTCGTCGTTCTTGTTTTGTGGAACCAGTTTGGTTGTGATGCGCTCCAAGGGTTTGACCAACCAAATGAATAAGGCGACATTTATCAGATTAAAACTGGTGTGGAACGCTGCCAGAATGTATGCGGCAAGGTTCCGGTCCGGAAGGCCTTGTCCGGCTGTCAGTGGAATTGCCTGATTGAAAAACTTGTCCATGAACGGGAATATGGCAAAGACCCACGCAATACCTGCCAGATTGAAGATCAATTGGGCCACGGCTACCCGTCGTGCCGTAACATTTGCGGAGTAGGCAGATTTACAGGTAATGATGGCGCGTCCCAAGTTTTCTCCCAAGACAAGAGCAATACCTGAAGGGATGGAAAGCAGGCCTGTGGCACAAAGAATCATGCTTGTTGCCATCAGTGCCGCTGATGATTGAATCAACAGGATAAGCACAGCACCAATGAGAAGAAGTATCAGATAGGATACGTAACCTTCATTGAACGTACTGAAGAAAGAAACCAAGGCAGCATTTTGGCTTAATTCCATGCTGTCGGCAAACTCGCAGAGCAGTCGTAAGCCTAAGAACATGAAACATAATCCGAACAGCGATTCGCCCTGAGAGCGGAAACGGCGGGTGTTGACCAGCCAGATGGCTACACAGAAGAAGACAAAAATATAATAGCTTATCGCAAAATTGAACTCAGCAGCCATCAGCCAGGCTATGAGCGTGTGACCGATACTGGCGCCCATAATGATGGACAGACCTTGCACAAAGGTCAGCATACCGGCATGAACAAAACCGATAGTCATTACAGAGGTGGCTGATGAGGATTGGATTATGGCGGTAATGAGCGCACCGGAAACCAACGAAGTGAAACGGTTCGTTGTCAATGTATCCAATATACGGCGTAACTGGTTGCCGGCCATTTTCTGGAGGCTTTCGCCCAACAGCTTCATGCCATACAACAGTAATCCTAGACAGCCTAAAAGCTTTAAAAATGCTAAAATCATCATCCCTTACTGTTTTTGTCTGTGCGTAATTTCTTTTTCTCCACAGCATTCTGTACATTTAGCAATGTATGAACCTAATTATGATGAATTATGGAAAGGATGCTGCAAATACGATGCAAAAATAATAAAAAAAAGGTGGATGTACCTCTTGGATGCAATCTTTTGGATGTGTACCGCATCTTAAATCTTCAAATGCCTTACGGACCCGTAAGTGCGAAGGTAAACAATAAGGTGGAAGGGTTGCATTATCGCCTTTTCAATAATAAGGATGTTGAATTCTTGGATGTTACTTCGGCTTCGGGCATGCGAACCTATACGCGTTCGCTGTTCTTTCTTCTGGTAAAGGCCGTAGAAGATACTTTTCCGGGATGTCAGTTGCGTATTGCGGCCCCGATAGCCCGGGGATATTATTGTAAATTGCGTATGGAGCGTGAGGTTACACCCGAAGATGTTGCCTTGATCCGGGAACGGATGAAACAGATTGTGGCTGAGGATATACCGTTTCATCGCATGCAATGTCCTACAGAGGATGCAATAGACCTCTTCCGTCAAAAAGGAATGACCAGTAAGGTAAAACTTCTGGAAAGCGTGGGTAGTCTTTATACGCATTACTATAAACTGGGTGATTCCATAGATTATTTCTATGGCTCGCTGCTGACACATACTGGGGGACTTCGTGTTTTTGATCTGATTCCGTATCATGACGGCTGTCTGTTGCGTGTGCCTTCCATGAAAGATCCTGATAAACTTGAAGAAATGGTAAACCAACAGAAGCTGTTGGACATCTTTGACGAACATCACAGCTGGCAGGATATTGTCGGTATCAGCACGGTGGGCGATTTCAACCGGGCTTGTATCGACGGGCATGCCACCGACCTGATCAATGTATCGGAAGCCTTGCAGGAGAAGAAGATTGCTCGTATTGCAGACGAGATCAATTCGCGTAAGGGTGTGCGTATTGTTCTGATTGCCGGACCGTCGTCCAGCGGTAAGACTACTTTTAGTAAGCGTCTGGCTATTCAGTTGATGGCTTGTGGACTGAAACCTTATCCGGTATCGCTCGATGATTACTTCGTTGATCGGGAGAAAACCCCGTTGGATGAGCATGGTGAGTATGACTTCGAGTCGCTTTATGCGTTGAATCTGGAGCTGTTTAATACCCATATGAAGGCGTTGCTTGCCGGGCAGGAAGTGGTTCTGCCTAAGTATAATTTTCAGGCAGGAAAGAGCGAGTCCAGCGGAAATGTATTGAAACTTGAGGAAAATACTATTTTGATTCTTGAGGGAATACATGCCTTGAATCCGGAACTTTTACCACAGATTGATGAGGCTTGTAAATATAAGATTTATGTTTCGGCCATAACAACGATTATGCTGGATGACCATAATTACATTCCGACAACCGACAATCGTCTGTTGCGCCGCATCGTGCGCGATTTCAAATATCGTGGTTGCTCTGCGCTGGACACCATTCGCCGCTGGCCCAGTGTACAGGCCGGTGAGAATAAATGGATTTTTCCTTATCAGGAGCATGCCGATATCATGTTCAACAGTGCCCTGCTGTTTGAATTAGCTGTGATCCGAGAGCAGGCCATTCCTTTGCTGGAGCAGGTTCCGGAAAATGTATCCGAATATTCTGAGGCCTACCGTTTGAGAAAGTTCTTGCGTTACTTTGTGCCTATGCCTTCATTGCAGATTCCTCCGACTTCGTTGTTACGGGAATTTTTGGGCGGAAGTTCTTTTCAATATTGATTTTGCAACCGGATTGCAGAGATATTGAAGTATATTTGTCCGTCTAACGAAACGAAAGATATGAAGAAACAAGAAATTTTGTCTGCTGAGGCCGAAGCAAGAATGTACTCCCGTGGTGTGAAGCCTACGGCTGTGCGCCTGTTGGTCTTTTCGGCCTTGCAGGCGGCTGCGCGTCCGGTATCGGTTTCCGATCTGGAAACAAGCTTGCAAACGGTGGACAAATCTACGATCTTCCGTACCCTAACCTTGTTCCTGGAGCATCATCTGATTCATGGAATAGAAGATGGAAGCGGGGCTGTGAAATATGAACTTTGCCATGGAGAATGGGATTGTTCGGTGAGCGACATGCATTTGCATTTCTTTTGTGAACGCTGTCATCGTACATTCTGTTTTAAGGATATGCCGATTCCCGAGGTTGACTTGCCGGAAGGTTTTGCCATGCATGGCGTAAATTTTGTCATTAAGGGCCTGTGTCCGGATTGTATTGACAAGTAATATAAAACAAATCCTCTGCAAAACGATATAATGACTTTGCAGAGGATCTGTTTTATGTTTGTTTCGGTTAAGGTATATGCAGGTAGCGCACTTCTTCCTGTTGCCGGTATTTGTCGTAGATGTGCTGTGTCAGGAAATAAACCGGAAAGGCGGTAACGAAGCCGACAATGGCATCGATCACATAATGAGCCTGAATATATACTGTGGCTCCATAAAGAAGCAGGGCTATAGGCAACAGGCAGAATCCCAGGGTGCGCGACTCCTTAAAGGATAAAATCAGCAGGATTGTGGTGATGCTGACGTGTGAGCTCGGGAAAGCTGCTGTGGGATATTCACCGATGTCTTGCGCTCCTCTTACCAGCCCGAAGAAGAAACCTTCCGGATCTCCCGGAGGCGGAAACATATCGGTATGGTATTTGAAATATGTACCCATTTCCGGAAAAATGCCGATTTTTGCCCATTCATATCCTATGGCCTGGAAATAATATTGCGGGCCGGCCACCGGTATAAGAATATATATGATGTAATAAATAAAGAAAGAGCACATCACAATAAAGGATGCTTTCTCGTATTCCTTATATCGATACACAAAATAGAATACCATAACCACCAGAATCATGGGATAATAAGAGAAGTATCCCAGATTGAAAGCCTCGCTGAATATTCTTTCGGGGCATAGCTTTCCGAATAGCAAAGCCGGCTGGCAATGAAACAGACTCTGTTCTAAGCGGGCAAAGATATGGTCCAGATTATTGAAATTGCAATTAAAACTGTATGTTTCCGGATACCAGAAATTCAGCAATGTCATCTGGAAGGTAATCCTTATGAATTTCAGAACTTTGTAGGGAAAGCGCTTGTAAAGAAACAGAAGCATTACGGTTACAGCCAGAATCAGAATACGCCCTCCGATCATATTCCAGGGAGCGGTCATTTCTTTCCATAAGGCGAGGATCAGGATAGTGGTCAAGAAGGAATAGACAAAACCAAGCTTCTCAATTAACAGAAATCCGGATTTTATCTTGTCCTTTTCTTCCTTTTCCAGAAATCGTTTCCAGGCATTTATCATAACCATCCCTCCTTTTTATACCAGGCAATGGTTCGTTTTACTCCTTCGGCCAGCAGGATGCGTGGCTGATATCCGATTTCTTTTCGTGCCGGTTCTATGTCGCACTGCCAGTTTCTCTGGCACAGAATGTGAAACTTGTCGCCGTTCAGTGTACTGATCTTTCCGGTAACCTTACTGATTGCCTCGCTGATGCTACAAATGGCCTTCAGCAGAAATATCGGAGCTTTGATGCGGAGCAGCCATTTTATTCCTAACTCCTTTTGGATAAGGTCACTGAAGTCCTGACTGTGATATACCTGTCCGTCGCTGATAAAATAGGCTCTTTGAGTCACACCCGAACTGATGGCGCAGAATATGGCATCGACCAGATCCTGTACATATACAAACGTAATCTCCTGCGGACGGTAGCCTACGGCAAAATCAGAGTGCTGCTTGATGCTCTGTGCCATCAGGAAATAATCCTTCTCGCGCGGTCCGTATACTCCGGTCGGGCGCAGGATGACATAAGGGAAATCCGAGAGGTTCTTGATGTATTCTTCAGCTTTTAGTTTGCTCTGTCCGTATGCCGTGTTGGGCGATGGAGTATCATCTTCACGGATAGGGGCATAAATCCAGGGGTTATTGCCCGGATTCTGCACGGGAGTCTCGCGGATAGCTCCGTAGACACTGAGTGAACTGACAAACACAAACTGTTTGGGAATCATGTCCAGCTTGCGCAAGGTGTCTGCAAAAATGCGGGTTCCTTCATAATTGGTTCTGAAGAAGTCTTCCCGGTTCAGGCATTTGGTTGCTCCGGCCGCATGTACGATGTAGTCCCAGTTGCCGTTCGCTGCCTTATGGTCATTCAGTTGGGCTTCAAGTTTCTCCGGATTGTTGAAATCCAGCTCTATGAAGTGAATACGTGGGTCCTTTAGATATTTTTTGCTGCTGGAGCGGCGGATTCCGGCCCAAACCTGATATCCTTTTTTCAGTCCTTCTTCAACGATGAAGCTGCCGATGAAGCCGCTGGCTCCGGTAATTAGTAAGTTCATGATGTTTTCTTTGATGATTATTTGGGAGATGACGAGCACGAAGGGCATTCGTTCGGATAAACTCCGTTTACTTTTATTGGTTCGGTATGGATGCCGACGTGTGTGTTGGGGCCGAAGCGTTCTTTCAGTTTCCGTTCCACAGCGGTTGCCTTGCAGTGGGCTTCATAGAGCGGAATGTGGCCATCCATGCGGATATGCATCTCGATGGCGTATTCATTGCCGATTCTTCGTGTTCTCAGATTATGAATTTCGCAGATGTCGGGCACTTGCATGGCCGTGTTGATAATTTCTTCTTCCACGTCGTCGGGCAGAGAGCGCTCGGTCAGTTCGTCCACACTGTTCTTCAGCAAACTGAGAGAAACCTTCATGATAAAGAAGCTGACAATGGCTGCGGCCAACGGATCCAAAATGTGCCATTGGTTACCCAGCAGGATAGCTCCTCCGATACCTATGGCTGTACCGATAGAAGAGAATGCGTCGCTTCTGTGGTGCCAGGCGTTGGCGATAACGGCCTGAGAGTTAACTTTCTGGCCCACGTACTTGGTCATCTGGAAGGCTGCTTCTTTCAGTACAATAGAGAGAATGGCAGCCCAAAAAGCCAGCATGCCCGGGGCTTCGATGGTTCCTCCTTGCAATACGAAAAAGATTTTTTGAAGGCTGGTCCATAAAATGCCGATTCCAATGGCCAGCAGAGCGGTACCGATGATGGCTGTGGCCAGGGTTTCATATTTTCCGTGTCCGTAATCGTGCCCTTTGTCTTTGGGCTTGCTCGACATGCGCACGAAAACCATCACAATCAGGTCGGTAACAAAATCGGATAAAGAATGGATGGCGTCTGCCACCATAGCCGCACTGTGTCCCCAAATGCCGGCCGCAAATTTAAACACCACCAGAAACAGGTTGATGGCTCCACCGGCCAGTGTGACTTCATAAATGCGTTTTGTTCTATCTTTCTGCATCGTAAATTCTTTTTTTGCATTCCGGAACAAGGTAATATTTTGTGGGCAGTCTGTTCTGTTTTACCGATATTTGCCGGTTTCGGAATTGCAGGTTGAACGATATTCAGACGTTATTTCTTATAGGGAAGCAAAAGTAGGGATTTTAGATGATATGAACAAAAAAAGATAACTGTATCCATAAGGAATAATCGTTTGTTTGAAGTATTTTCTGAGGAAATGAATCAGAAAGGGAAATAAAAGTAATGTACTTTGATCAATGGGTGTCGGGGCTTTTTTATACTTAGCTTTAAAGATACTGAATTTCAAAAATTAAATTCTTTTTTTGAGCCGTGATATCCATAAATTTGCTTTATTTGCATAAAAGAAAAGACGAGAACAACCTCTAAAAAACAAGAAACATGGGAAAATCGCAGAAAAAAGGAGGCAAGCGCCTCAAGAAGAAAGAACTGGCAAAGATGCTGATTGATCTTTTCCAGAACAACCCGGCAGAGGTTTACGATGTGAAGACTATATTCCGGTTGCTGAAGCTCGACACTCATCCGGCAAAGATGCTTTGCATGGATGTGCTGGAGGAGATGGCCTTGGATGATTATATCGTAGAGAAAGATAAGCTGAAATATCGCCTGAATACATCCGGACAGGTGCTTGAAGGTGTCTTCCGCCGTAAAGCGAACGGAAAGAATACATTCATTCCCGATGGGGGAGGAGAGCCTATTCTGGTTGCGGAGCGCAATTCAGCTCATGCCATGGACGGCGACCGGGTACAGGTTACTCTGCTGGCCCGCCGCAAGCATCATGTACGCGAAGCACAGGTGACGGACATTCTGAAACGCAACAGCAAGAATTTTGTCGGAACCCTCAAGGTGAGCAAGGATTATGCGTTCCTGCTTACCGAGGACCGTACGCTGGCCAATGACATCTTCATCCCGAAGGGAGCGCTGAAGGGAGGAAAGTCCGGCGACAAGGCAGTGGTGGCCATCACCGAATGGCCCGAAAATGCCAAGAACCCGATCGGAAAGGTGATAGACATTCTGGGAAAGAGCGGCGAGAACAACACCGAGATGCATGCTATTCTGGCTGAATACGGTTTGCCATATTCTTATCCCGAGGAAGTGGAGAAGGCTGCCGACCGGATTGATCCGGGAATCACGCCCGAAGAGATAGCCCGTCGTGAGGATATGCGCGGAATTACTACCTTTACCATCGACCCGAGAGATGCCAAGGACTTTGACGACGCCTTGTCTATCCGCAGTCTGTCCGACGGATTGTGGGAGATTGGTGTGCATATTGCCGACGTGTCGCACTATGTGCAGGAGGGAAGCATTATCGATAAGGAAGCCGTGAAGCGTGCCACCAGTATCTATCTGGTAGACCGCACCATCCCGATGCTGCCCGAGCGCCTGTGTAACTTTATTTGTTCTTTGCGCCCGAACGAAGAGAAACTGGCTTACAGTGTGATCTTCAAGATGGACGATCAGGCGGAAATCAAGAGCTGGCATCTGGCGCATACCGTCATCAAGAGCGACCGCCGCTTTACTTATGAAGAGGTGCAGGACTTATTGGAGAAAAACAATGAGGCTTCGCCCGAGGATTATCGTATGCCGGGCGATCACAAGGTGCCGCCATTGGATCCGAATGCTCTGCCTGTGGAGAACTTCAAGGACGAACTGATCACGTTGAACCGTCTGGCCAAACAGTTGCGCAGCAAGCGCTTTGCCAACGGAGCCATCGATTTTGACCGTAACGAGGTGCGTTTTGAGATTGACGAGAAAGGAAAGCCGCTGAGTGTATATTTCAAGGTGGCCAAGGACGCCAACAAACTGGTGGAGGAATTTATGCTGCTGGCCAACCGTACCGTAGCCGAGAGTATCGGAAAGGTGCCTAAAAACAAGACGGCCAAGACCTTCCCATATCGAATCCACGACCTGCCCGACCCGGCCAAACTGATGAATCTGAGCGAGTTTATCGTGAAATTCGGATATAAGCTGAAAACCACCGGAACCAAGGCCGAGGTGAGCCGAGGACTGAACAAACTGTTGGAGGAAGTACGGGGCAAGAAAGAGCAGAATCTGATCGAAACGGTATCTCTCCGTGCCATGATGAAGGCCCGTTATAGCACGCACAATATCGGCCACTACGGACTGGCGTTTGATTATTACACCCACTTTACTTCGACTATCCGCCGTTATCCCGACGTGATGGTGCATCGCTTGCTGACCCGTTATGCCGATGGCGGACGGAGTGCCAACCGCGACAAGTACGAGGAACTGTGCGAGCACAGCAGCGAGATGGAGCAGTTGGCTGCCAGCGCCGAGCGTGCGAGCATCAAATACAAGCAGGTGGAGTTTATGAGCGACAAGCTGGGCGAAGTCTTCGAAGGAACCATCAGTGGCGTAACCGAGTTCGGACTCTATGTAGAGGTCAATGAGAACAAGTGCGAGGGCATGGTGCCTTTGCGCGATCTGGATGATGATTACTACGAGTTTGACGAGAAGAACTACTGTCTGTGGGGACGTAAATACCACCACCGCTATTCATTGGGCGATCAGGTGAAAATTCAGGTGGCCCGTGCCAATTTGGATAAAAAGCAGTTGGATTTTGCCTTGGTAAAAGAGAAATAAAGGTTTTTGAAAAGAAACAGAGAATGCAAGGGGAGCATGCCGGAAAGGAGCATGCTCCCTTTTTCCGTGAAAAATCGTCCCGATGTTTTTCGGATTTTGTCGGGACCGTTTTTAGAAAACATCACGGTCTTTTTTCACTATATCAGCCGGTAACCGGCCGGTTTTTCTTTAATTTCTATAACAAAATGTTTGTTTTTCTTTGGACTTCTTTTTTATGAATTGCGTAACGGGAGTGAATTAAAATAGTTATCTTTGCATTTGGATATTAAAGTTTTGACAGATCATACGATATGGCACAGAAAATCATTCAAACACAGTCCCTGCAACAAACACAGACCCTTTCACCGCAGCAGGTGCTTCAAGTGCGCCTCTTGGAAATGCCTGTGTCCGAACTGGAGCAGCGGGTAAAGAATGAAATCATCGAAAACGGAGCGTTGGAGGAAGGCGACCACTATTCCGAGGCGGACGACTCCTATAATGCCGACACTCAGGAGGACGCCTATGAGGCCGCAGAGGGGGGCATGGAAGCCTATTCCGACCTGGTATCCTCGCCTTCGAAAGAGCTGAAGGACGCCCTGGGCGATTACCGCAACTCGGACGAGGTGCCCGATTATCTGTTGAAGAACTATCCGCAGAACGATACGATGGAGACGATAGATTACGGCGACACCATCTCCTTCTACGAACAGATGAAAGAGCAGATGAACGAGTGCGAGCTCACCGAAAAGCAGAAAATGCTGATGGAGTATCTCATCGGGTCGCTCGAGAATGACGGGCTGCTGAAAAAACCGCTCGCCACCCTGGCCGACGAGCTGGAGGTGTATCACAACGAGCCCACCACGGTGGAGGAGCTGGAGCAGGTGCTCCGCATGCTGCAGGAATTCGAGCCCGCCGGCATCGGCGCACGCAGCCTGCAGGAGTGTCTGCAGATACAGATCCGGCGCGACAAGCGGTTCCACACCCCCCTCAAGCAGAAGGAATACCGCGTCATCACGCAGTATTACGAGGAGTTTACGCACAAGCGGTGGGACAAGATCCAGCAGCGCATGAAGCTGACGGACGGGGAGGTGGAACAGCTGCAGAAGGAAATACGCAGGCTGAACCCGCGCCCGGGCAGCTCCATGGGCGAGCTTGTGGGCCATAACTACCAGCAGGTGGTGCCCGACTTTATCGTGGAGACCGAAGACGACGGCACCATAACCATGACGCTGAACCAGGGCGATGTGCCGGAACTGAAAATCAGCGATTCCTTCCTGGACATCCTGCGGCAGTATGACGGGGAACGGCAGAAAATGAGCCGCTCCGAAAAGGATGCCCTGCTCTACACCCGTCAGAAGATAGAGAAGGCGCAGATGTTCATCGACGCCATCCGCCAGCGCCGCCACACGCTGACGGTGACCATGCAGGCCATCATCGACCTGCAACGCCCCTTCTTCCTCGAAGGCGACGAGCTGCTGCTCCGGCCCATGATCCTGAAGGATGTGGCCGAGCGCACGGGACTGGACATCTCGACCATATCGCGCGTGACGGGCAGCAAATACGTGCAGACCAATTATGGCATCTATCCGCTCAAATGGTTCTTCAGCGACGGCTTTACCACCGACGACGGGCAGGAGATAGCCACCCGCAAAATTCAGAATGCCCTGAAGGAGATCATCGAGAACGAGGACCGGAAAAAGCCTTTGAGCGATGAAACCCTGACCCAAATGTTGAATCAGAAAGGTTTCCCCATAGCGCGCCGCACGGTGGCCAAATACCGCGAGCAGCTGGGGATCCCCGTTGCAAGATTAAGAAAATGAGTGATAAACAGATTATTCTCGTGGCCCGGTTCTTTTCCGGACTGTTCCGGCCCTTTTACATGCCGCTCATCAGCTTTCTGGCCTTATTCATGTTCACTTATCTGAACGTGCTGCCTTTCAGCTACAAGCTGAGCGTGCTGGCGCTGGTCTACTGTCTGACCATCCTGCTGCCCCAATTGCTGATCTTTTCCTATCGCAGCATGAAAGGCTGGCAGGCGGTGCATCTGCGCCGCAGGGAGCATCGCGTGGTGCCCTACATCCTGTCCATCCTGTCGTATCTCACCTGCCTGTATGTGATGGGCGAACTGCGCATGCCCCGCTACATGGGCGGCATCATCGTTTCGGCCCTGCTGATACAGATTTCGTGTGCCGTGGTGAATATCTGGTGGAAGGTGAGTATCCATTCCGCCGCCATGGGCGGTCTGATCGGAGGCTTGCTGGCCTTTTCGCTGCTGTTTATGTTCAATCCGGTGTATTGGCTGTGTGTGGCCATCCTGCTGGCCGGAATCGTGGGCAGCTGCCGTATGCTGTTGCGACAGCATTCCCTGGGACAGGTGCTCGTGGGCACGCTCATCGGCATCGTCTTCGGATTCTGGGGAATCCTTTTGCCTTTCCCCAGCATCTTCCACTAAGACATCTCCCGTTACAAGGAACACGCACGAAGAGTTCCCTCCGCCGGCGCTCCGCCCGCGAATCCCATGATCCGTAAAAGGTTTCATGGCCTGCAACGGTTCCCCGGCCCTGCAACGGTCTCCCGCTCCGCTCGGGAAAACATGGAGCGTCCGGTACGGTAACCCCGATCCAATACAGGCGGATAAAGACGCAAACGGGTGCAAGCACAGGCGGGCAAGCGTGCAAACGGACAGAAGCACAAGCAAAAACAGAAAAGAATAAAGATATAGAAAACATAAAAACATAAAACAGGAAAAATATGAAACCAGTTGTAAGTATTATTATGGGCAGTACGTCCGATCTTCCGGTGATGGAGAAGGCTGCTAAGTTTTTTGATGAAATGCAGGTTCCTTTTGAGATGAACGCTTTGTCGGCTCACCGCACACCGGACGAGGTGGAGGCCTTTGCCAAGGGAGCGGCCGCACGCGGCGTGAAAGTGATCATCGCCGGTGCCGGTATGGCGGCAGCCCTTCCCGGAGTAATTGCCGCAAGCACCACTTTGCCGGTTATCGGAGTGCCTATCAAGGGAATGCTCGACGGACTGGATGCCATGCTGTCCATCATTCAGATGCCTCCCGGAATCCCGGTGGCTACCGTGGGAGTGAACGGCGCGCTGAATGCCGGAATCCTGGCTGTGGAGATGCTGGCGCTGGCCGACGAGGCTCTGGCTGCCCGTCTGGCAGAATATAAGAACAGCCTGAAGAACAAGATCGTAAAGGCCAATGCCGAACTGGCTGAGGTGAAATATCAGTTTAAGTGTAATTGATCCTATGGACTTGTTTGATTATCAGCGTAGAGAGACCTGCGAGGTGCAGATCGGCAGTACGCCTCTCGGCGGACAGAATCCGATACGGGTGCAGAGCATGACCAATACGGTGACTCTGGACACGGAGGCTTGCGTGGCTCAGACACTCCGCATCGCTCAGGCAGGCGGCGAGTATGTGCGCCTCACGACACAGGGAGTGCGCGAGGCTGAGAATCTGAAGAATATCAATGCCGGAGTGCGTGCCGCAGGATGCGACGTGCCTCTCGTGGCCGACGTGCATTTCAATCCCCGTGTGGCCGATGTGGCTGCGGAATATGCCGAGAAGGTGCGCATCAATCCGGGCAATTACGTGGATTCTGCCCGAACCTTCAAGCAGCTGACTTATACCGACGAGGAATATGCGGCCGAGATCCGTAAGATAGAGGAGCGCTTTGTGCCGTTTCTCGACATCTGCCGCCGGAACCACACGGCCATCCGTATCGGAGTGAACCACGGTTCGCTGAGCGACCGCATCATGAGCCGCTACGGAGACACGCCCGAAGGCATTGTGGAGAGCTGCATGGAGTTCCTGCGCATCTGTGTGAAGCAGGACTTCAAGGATGTGGTGATCTCCATCAAGGCCAGCAACACGGTGGTGATGGTGCAGAGCGTGCGTCTGCTCGTGCAGGTAATGGAGCAGGAGGGAATGAACTTCCCGATCCACCTGGGAGTGACCGAAGCCGGCGACGGCGAGGACGGACGCATCAAGAGCGCCGTGGGAATCGGTGCCTTGCTGGCCGACGGTATCGGCGACACCATCCGCGTGTCTTTGAGTGAGGCGCCCGAAAACGAGATACCCGTGGCCCGCAAGCTGGTCGATTATGTCGTTCAGCGTCAGGGACACATCATGGTGCCGGGCATTGCCGCGGAGGATTTCAATTACGTACGCCCCGTACGTCGCGTCACCCGTGCCGTAGGTAATATCGGTGGCGATCAGGTGCCGGTTGTGGTGGCCGACCGCATGGATCTGCAGGCTGCCGCCGCGCCGTCATCCGCCGGAGCTTCCGCTTCGCCATCCGCTGCCGGAGCTTCCGCTTCGCCATCCGTGCCCGACTTCCTGCCCGACTATATCTATTGCGGACAGAATCTGCCCGAAAAGGAGCATCGCGAGCCGACGGCCTACATCGTGGATGCCGACTGCTGGACCGGCGAGGAGAATACTTATCCTGCCTTCCCGTACAACATGCTGCCGTTCATGGGACAGTGTCCTGCCAAACTGAAATTCCTTTTCCTGAGCTATGCCGCTCTGACCGAGGAGGTGCGTGCCTGCTTGAAATACCATCCCGAGGTGGTGATCATCGCGCAGAGCAACCACAAGAACCGTCTGGCCGAGTTCCGTGCCCTGATTCACGAACTCACCCGCAACGGACTGCAGAATCCGGTCATCGTGTTCCAGCACTATGCCCACAGTCAGGAAGAGAAGGAAGACTTCCAGATAGAGAGCGCGGCCGATATGGGCGCTCTGCTCTTCGACGGCCTTTGCGACGGAATCTATCTCTACAACAACGGCTCGCTGTCGCATCAGGACATTGATGCCACGGCATTCTCCATTCTGCAGGCGGCCCGTCAGCGCACCAGTAAGACGGAATATATTTCCTGTCCGGGCTGCGGACGTACGCTTTACGACCTGCAGGACACACTGGCCCGTGTGAAAGCCGCCACGGCGCATCTCAAGGGATTGAAGATTGCCGTGATGGGCTGCATCGTAAACGGTCCGGGAGAAATGGCCGATGCCGACTACGGATATGTGGGTGCGGCCCGTGGAAAGGTGAGCCTCTACAAGAAAAAGGAATGTATCGAAAAGAATATTCCGGCCGAAGAAGCGGTGGAAAAACTCCTCCGTCTGATTCGCGACAACGGCGATGATCCCGAATATAACATCGGACAATAACCGACCGGATTCCCCCCGGATAACTTCGTCCTTCTATTCCAGGGAAAGCCAATTACAGCCTTCCTTCGGGTGGTTCCTTTCGGAACTTCCTCTCGGCAAGCCAATCATGGCCTTCCCTTCGAGCGGTTCCTTTCGGATCATCCTCTCGGCAAGCCAATCACGGCCTTTCCTTCGGGCGGTTCCTTCCGGACCTTCCTCTCGGCAAGCTAATCATGGCCTTCCTTCGGGCAGTTCCTTTCGGATCTCTCCTCCGGACAAGACCATCCGGGAAAAAACAAAAATCAAGAAAATCAAGAAACAATGGAACAGAAATTATTTGTTTACAATACTCTTTCGCGCAAGAAAGAAGAATTCAAGCCCATCACACCGGGACGCGTCGGTATGTACGTGTGCGGACCGACCGTGTATGGCGATGCCCATCTGGGACACGCCCGTCCGGCGATTACTTTTGACGTGTTGTTCCGCTACTTGCAGCATATCGGTTACAAGGTTCGCTATGTGCGTAACATTACGGATGTGGGACATCTGGAGCACGATGCGGACGAGGGCGAGGACAAGATTGCCAAGAAGGCCCGTCTGGAGCAGCTGGAGCCTATGGAGGTAGCTCAGTACTACACCAACCGCTTCCACGATGCCATGGCAGCGCTGAACGTGCTTCCGCCGAGCATCGAGCCGCATGCCACCGGACACATCATCGAGCAGATTCAGCTGGTGAAGGAAATCATGGACAACGGCTATGCTTACGAGAGCGAGGGTAGTGTGTACTTTGATGTGCCCAAATATAATAAAGTTTACCGTTACGGCAAACTCTCCGGACGTAATCTGGAAGATGTGATCAACAACTCACGTGAGCTGGACGGAGTAGGTGAGAAACACAATCAGGTGGACTTCGCCCTTTGGAAGTCAGCCCAGCCACAGCACATCATGCGCTGGCCGAGCCCGTGGAGCGACGGTTTCCCGGGATGGCACTGTGAGTGTACGGCTATGGGACGCAAGTATCTGGGCAATCACTTCGACATTCACGGAGGAGGTATGGATCTGATCTTCCCGCACCATGAGTGTGAAATCGCGCAGGCTGTGGCCAGTCAGGGTAGTGACATGGTGAACTATTGGATGCACAATAACATGATCACCATCAACGGACAGAAGATGGGTAAGAGTTTGGGCAACTTCATCACTTTGTCTCAATTCTTCAGCGGAGAGCATGAAAGTCTGGCACAGGCTTATTCGCCGATGACGATTCGTTTCTTTATTCTTCAGGCACACTACCGCAGCACGGTAGACTTCAGCAACGAGGCTCTGCAGGCCAGCGAGAAGGGTCTGTCCCGCCTGATGGAAGGCATGAAGAATCTGAAGCAGATCACTCCGGCAAACGCTCCGGGCAGTGTGACCATGGATTATGTGAATGAGCTCGAAAGCAAGTGTTACGAGGCCATGAACGATGACTTGAACACTCCGATTGTCATCAGTCATCTGTTTGATGTATGCCGTGTGCTCAATACGATTGTAGACAAGAAAGCCACCATCGACGCTCCGACATTGGAAGCGCTGACCAAGGTGTTTCACACCTTTGCTCTGGATATTCTGGGACTGAAGGAAGAAACGGGCAGCAACAGCGGTCGTGAAGAAGCTTTCGGTAAGGTGGTTGATATGTTGCTGGAGCAGCGTATGATTGCCAAGGCTAACAAGGATTGGGCTACCAGCGACAAGATTCGTGACAGTCTGGCCGAACTCGGATTTGAAGTGAAAGATACCAAGGACGGTTTCTCTTGGAAACTGAACCGATAAGTATCAGATAAAGGCGCGGCGGGTGTGTCTGCATTAAGATGATCACACCGGAAAGTTGCGAAGTATAAACAGAATGCTGAAGGGGGCAGATATAGACTCAGATGTTGAAAAGATGAGTTTATATCTTGAGTGCCCTGAAAGATAAAAGAAAGGAGGGTGTGTCAAAATACCCTCTTGATAACAGAAGATCGCTATATAGCCGAACTT
>CAJMQV010000003.1 GCA_905215575.1 uncultured bacterium
ATAAGCCAGTCGTTCTTTTTGGAAGTTCAACGGCAGCTGAAGGGTCACTTCCACGGGCAGTCTTTTCCCTGGAAGCAATTTAAGCGTTAGGTTGAAATTGCCTTCTTGTGTACGCATATCGCTGAAAGTACTATTCACAGGGTCGTAGGCATGCCAAAGCATTTCTTTGCTTGAAGGAATCAGGTCAAGTTTTACGCTGTCTTCCAATCCCCATCCATCCAGATTATTCAGTACAAACAAATCATCGGTCGATTTCTTACGACTTTGTTGATATCCTATGCTTATATTACTTTCCAATCGTTTCCAATAAGGTAGGCGATAGGAAATATTGGGTGCAAAAGAATAGTCGGTAGAAACGGCGTCCTGGTACTCATGACGATAGTCTTGGGTAACGCCTCCTCCCAGTGTTTGCCTTCTATTGTAACTGTCTAATACAGTGTGGATTGCTCTCAAGTTGTTCAGGGAAACAGTGATTTGCTTATGCCAGGGAAGGGAAATGTTGAAATTTCCAGATGAAATGCCATACTCTTTTTTTCTTTCCAAATTGTTGAATTTCTGTTCCATAGCCTCATACTCGCTGCTTCTGTGTGACAACATGGTGTTATGGTTTGTTTGATCGTCTTCATAAAAGACACGCCATTCACCTCGAAGACTAAGAGGTAAATATACAACTGTTTGATGAAGCATAACTTCATTAAGCATCTGACGCATTTGTTGACTTGTGTTCTGGTAGGTAGATCCTGTCGGTAGAAAGAATTCCTGGAATGATTTAGATTCATTCAGATTGTCCTTACGGTCTACGCTGATCGTATTATAAAAAGCCAGCGATGGAAAGCCATACTGCTTCTTGGTGGACTGATAATCCAATGATAGCCCTGCTCCTTTACGTTTGGAGGGATGATTCGCTCCTCCCCAAATACGTCTATAGTTTTGTCCCCATACTCCAGACAGTCCACTCGTTTCGTCATTGATGTTGTTTAGGTTGGCAAACGCGCCAATACTAAGAGTCTTCGTTAGAAGAAATCCAAAGGCTTTTGCCAAATATCGGTCGTGTGTGCCTCCGGCTATATCGCAATTTGCGATACCTCCGAGTGCATACTCGTCCTTAAGTTTTACATCCATGACGTATTCCTTTTCGGCGTTTAAGTCGCCCGTTAAAACGGATTGTAAGGAGCGGCGTTCAAAGACTTTTAGCTCCTTGACCGTAAAATAGGGCAGATTTTCCATGAGTACAGCCTGGTTGCCTCCAAAGACCTTCCTGGTGTTTAGAGTCAGTTCGTCAATTTTGCGGCCATTGATAAAGATCTCTCCATTTTCATTTATCTTTGCCCCGGGAAGCTGTTCTATCAAGTGAGAAAGCATAGAACCTTCGGGCATATTAAATGCTGTCGCATCGTAAACCAAGGTATCGCCCCTCATCTTTACCTTGATGCGAGTTGCGCGTACCACAACTTCACCCATGTTACGCACGGAAGCCGACTTGCGGGTATATATGGTAGGTATCAAAAGTCTTTTTTCCGTGTAATTTGCAGGTACGGTCACCTTTCCCCAACCGTCTTCATAGCCATCCTTGGTCACACGAATCAGGTAATCGCCGGGCTGGTTGGGAATAAAGAAGTCATAGACGGTTATAAAATGCACATTATCATTACCGATATTATACACTTTAGGCTCACTGTTTACTATTGTGCTGTCTGCACGCATCAAGGTTACTTGACAATCCGTGATTCCATTTTGCAGAAAAGAATCAAGGATTTTACCTTGCAAATTGATTTGAGGATATTGGGCAAATGCCGGACTTGCCAGAAATATTGCCAATATATAGAATATGATTTTTTTCATGGACAATGATATTAAAGGTTATGAAATAGGATACATGGAAAACGGCAGCGAGCCATAATACATCTGTCCTCCAATAAACAAAAAGTATGCCAATTTGTTATTTCTTTAAACATCAACGCTTTAGCAAAAAAACGTAGTGTCCGAAAATGGACACTGTGTCCATTTTCGGACACAAAAACGGACATTAATCTTGATTTTTCTGTGTTTATATGTAAAAGTTGACCTGACAGGAAGGTTATGATAGAGTATTAATATATGATAATCCCCTCCTTTTAAAACCGTTTTAAACCAGTTTTAAAAGGAGGGGATTGCTGTATGTATCTTTAAATCAAGACGAGATTATACCACAAATACCGAAATCAACTGAATGAACAGGATCAGGAAGACCATGGCAATCGGGTAAACTGTGGCATAGGCCACTCCCGGGATATTGCTGTCCACCATAGAGTCGGCCGCTGCCAGACCCGGAGTGCTGGTCATACCACCGGTGAGGGTACCCAAAAGGTCGAGCATGGAGATCTTGAATACCAGACGGGCCACAAGGGTAGCAATGATCATCGGTACCAGGGTGATGAACATACCCACCACGAACATGCTCCAACCGCTTTCCTGGAATGTGGCTACCAGTTTCTGACCGGCGGAAGTTCCGACTTCGGAGAGGAAAAGCAGCAGACCCAACTGACGCAGCAGCTGATTGGCCGGGCCGGACATGGTCCAAAGAATCGGACCGGTCTTGCCGATGGCACTTAGAATCAGTGTGGTGAGCAACACGCCACCGGTCAGTCCCGGTGAGAAAGATACGCCGCCCGGGAAGGTGACATTCAGTTTGCCTACCAGTACACCGAGTACGATGCCCACTGCAATCGGGAAGAAGTCAGTATCGGACAGTAATTTTACGTTATTTCCCAGCAATTCGGAAGCTCCCTTCACGCCTTCAATCTCTCCTACAATCATCAGTTTGTCGCCAAACTTCAGCACCAGATCCGGAGTAGGAGTCAGGTCGATACCGCTACGGCGTACACGAGTGATGACGCAACCGTAGTTTTCATGAAGGTTCAGGCTACCGATATTCTTGTTGACCATATCTTTTTTAGTGAGCAGGATAGTTTCCACAATCTGACGTTTGGTGAGCGGAAGCTCTCCTTCCTGACGTTCTCCCATCATCTCGGCCAGCATGGTCAAAGATTCTTCGCTACCCACGGCTTGAATATAATCATTCTGTTGCAAGGCATATGAAGCCGACGGCATGAGAATCTGTGTGCCGCTTTTGATTCGTGATACTACGGCACCTGTTACGGCACGGATGTTCAGCTGGGCCAGGGATTTGCCAAAGGCTGCGGAGTTGGTAACATGGAACACGCAGGTTTTCAATTGCGGGAACTGGCCGATGCGTTCAGCTTCCAGTTGTCGGGCTTCTTCCTCCAGATTGACTTTAAGCAGGCGGGGAAGCAGCTTGACAAAAAGAATTACACCGATGACACCGAAAGGGTAAGCAATACCGTAGGCAATGGATGCCAGCGGTGAGTTGGTGCTGTCGATGGCTACGGCCAGACCCGGGGTACTGGTCAGCGCACCGGCAATGAGGCCTACGGTGCTGGGAGTGTCCAGTCCGAACAGATATTTCAGTCCCACGGCGGTGAGGGATGCCGAAAGAATAATCAATACGGTAATCAGAATCAGGGTCTTTCCCTTGCTTCGGAAAGAATCGAAGAATCCGGGACCGGCCTGAATACCGATGGTAAAGATAAAGAGCACCAGACCCAGATCGCCCAATTCCTTGGGGATCAGTACTCCATAGTGTCCGAATAAAAGAGCGACAAAAATCACGGCAGAGATGTCGAGTGACAGACCTTTGATACGGATTCTGCCCAGCATGAATCCTAAAGCCACTATGACAAACAGAGCGAAATAAGAGGATTTAAGTAGTTCTGTAAACATTTTGGTTTTTTCAATTAATAAATGAGGTTAGTAATAAAGTTTTCTGCACAAAAATAGATAAAAACATTGGTCTGCAAAAAGTTTGCTATTTATTCTGCCGGAAAATGATGCCTTATTAAGATATTTATTTGAAAATGTCTACTTTTCTATTATTCATAGCCTTACATTCACTTTTTTTCGCTATTTTTGCAGGTTAGAAAATAAATTCATATTAAATGTACTGATTATGCTTACATTAAAACTGATTACAGAACAGACCGAAAGAGTGATCAAAGGTTTGGAAAAAAAGCACTTCAATGGTGCTAAGGAAGCGATTGAGAAAGTCATTGCAACAGATAAAATACGCCGTGAGGCCCAGACCAAGCTGGACCAGAATCTGTCTGAAAGCAAGAAGATGGCCGCACAGATCGGTGCTTTGATGAAAGCCGGTAACAAGGATGAGGCCGAGGCTGTAAAGGCACAGGTGGCTCAGCTGAAAGAGGTGAACAAGGCTCTGGAGGCAGAGATGGATGCCGCACAGAAGAGCGTGATCGAGCAGCTTTGCGCTATTCCGAATATTCCTTATGACATTGTACCCGAAGGTGTGGGTGCCGAGGATAACGTGGTGGTAAAGACCGGCGGTATGGAAACCGAGCTGCCGAAGGATGCGCTGCCACACTGGGAACTGGCCAAGAAGTATGATCTGATTGACTTCGATCTGGGTGTGAAGATCACCGGTGCCGGATTCCCTGTTTATAAAGGTAAGGGTGCCCGTTTGCAGCGTGCATTGATCAACTTCTTCCTGGATGAGGCCCGCAAATCCGGTTATACCGAGATTATGCCTCCAACCGTAGTAAATCAGGCTTCCGGTTACGGTACCGGTCAGTTGCCTGACAAGGAAGGACAGATGTATCACTGTAATCTGGACGACCTGTATCTGATTCCTACAGCCGAGGTTCCGGTAACCAACATCTATCGCGATGTGATTATCGACGAGAAAGATCTGCCGATCAAGAACTGTGCGTATACTCAGTGCTTCCGTCGTGAGGCCGGATCTTACGGTAAGGACGTGCGCGGACTGAACCGTCTGCATGAGTTCTCTAAGGTAGAGATCGTACGTATCGATACTCCGGAGCATTCAGAGCAGTCACATCAGGAAATGTTGGCTCACGTAGAAGGACTGTTGCAGAAGTTGGAGTTGCCTTACCGCATCCTGCGTCTGTGTGGCGGTGACATGAGCTTCACTTCTTCTGTATGTTATGACTTTGAGGTTTATTCAGAGGCACAGAAGCGTTGGTTGGAAGTAAGTTCAGTTTCTAACTTCGATACTTATCAGGCTAACCGTCTGAAATGCCGCTACCGTAAGGCTGAGGACAAGAAGACCGAGTTGTGCCACACCCTGAACGGATCAGCTCTGGCTTTGCCACGTATCGTTGCTGCCATTATGGAGAATTTCCAGACTCCTGAAGGAATCCGCGTACCAAAATGCCTGGTTCCTTACTGCGGTTTCGAAATGCTGGATGACAAACCATTCTAAAAATACAGTAAGCATTAACCAAGAAAATATATTAAATCAGAAAAGATGAATAAGATTGTTTCCAAAGAGCAGTTTTCGGAGAAGGTCTTTAAATTTGAGATTGAAGCTCCTTTGATTGCCAAGGCTCGTAAGGCAGGCCATTTCGTGATTGTACGTGTCGGTGAAAAGGGTGAGCGTATGCCGCTGACCATTGCCGGTGCAGATACACGCAAGGGTACCATTACCCTGGTAGTGCAGAAAGTGGGACTGTCTTCAACCCGCCTGTGTCAGTTGGAAGTGGGCGATGAGATTACCGACGTGGTAGGCCCTCTGGGAAAGGCAACACACATTGAGAATTTCGGAACTGTAGTATGTGCCGGCGGTGGTGTCGGTGTGGCTCCGATGTTGCCGATTATCCAGGCTTTGAAGGAGGCCGGTAACCGTGTGATCTCAGTGTTGGCCGGTCGCAGCAAGGATTTGATTATCCTGGAAGACGAGGTACGCAAGAGCTCAGACGAGGTAATCATCATGACCGATGACGGAAGCTACGGACAGAAAGGTCTGGTTACAGAAGGTATCGAACAGGTGATCCAGCGCGAGAAGGTGGACAAGTGTTTTGCCATCGGTCCGGCTATCATGATGAAGTTCTGCTGTCTGTTGACCCAGAAATACAATATTCCTACCGATGTCTCTTTGAATACAATCATGGTGGACGGAACCGGTATGTGCGGTGCCTGCCGTATCACTGTAGGCGGAAAGACCCGTTTCGTGTGCGTGGACGGTCCGGAGTTTGACGGACATCAGGTAGACTTCAACGAGATGCTGAAGCGTATGGGTGCCTTCAAGAAGGAAGAGGCTCAGGAGATGTGTCATCTGGAGCAGGATTTCCAGGCACACATGGATCAGGTGGATCAGCACCTGAATCAGGAGTGGGCCGCACTGGCTGCCGAGATGGATACAACAACTCCGCTGAGTGAGCTGACCGACCGTAATGCGGCATGGCGTCAGGAAATCCGTAAGGCGATGAAGCCGAAGGAGCGTACAGCCATTCCACGTGTCGTCATGAACGAGCTGGATCCGGTTTATCGTGCTACAACCCGTACCGAAGAGGTGAACACCGGTCTGACCCGCGAGCAGGCAATCACCGAGGCCAAGCGTTGTCTGGACTGTGCCACCCCAACCTGTATGCAGGGTTGTCCGGTAAGCATCAACATTCCGTCATTCATCAAGAATATTGAGCGTGGCGAGTTCCTCAATGCAGCCCGTGTGTTGAAGAGCACTTCTGCACTGCCTGCAGTATGCGGTCGTGTTTGTCCGCAGGAGAAGCAGTGCGAGAGCCAGTGTATTCACCTGAAGATGAACGAGCCGGCTGTGGCTATCGGTTATCTGGAGCGTTTCGCTGCCGATTTTGAGCGTGAAAGCGGAAAGATGTCTGTTCCGGAGTGTGCTCCTGCAAACGGCATCAAGGTGGCTGTTATCGGTTCAGGTCCTGCCGGTCTGTCATTTGCCGGTGACATGGCCAAGAACGGTTATGACGTAACTGTATTCGAGGCATTGCACGAAATCGGTGGTGTATTGAAATATGGTATTCCGGAGTTCCGTTTGCCGAACAAGATCGTAGACGTGGAAATCCGCAATCTGGAGAAGATCGGTGTACACTTCGTGAAGGACTGTCTGGTGGGTAAGACCATCAGTGTGAAGGAACTGGAGAACGAAGGCTTCAAGGGTATCTTCGTCGGTTCCGGTGCCGGACTGCCGAACTTCATGGGTATTCCGGGAGAGAACAGCATTAACATCATGTCCAGCAACGAGTATCTGACCCGTGTGAACCTGATGGACGCTTCCAATCCGGAAACAGACACCCCGATCAACAAGGCCAAGAACGTGATGGTTGTCGGCGGTGGTAACACGGCTATGGACTCTTGCCGTACAGCCAAGCGCCTGGGTGCCGAGCGCGTATTCATCGTTTACCGTCGTTCTGAGGCAGAGATGCCGGCCCGTATCGAGGAGGTAAAACATGCCAAGGAAGAGGGCATCGAATTCCTGACCCTGCATAACCCGATAGAGTATCTGGCTGATGAGAACGGAGCCGTGAAGGCTGTGGTACTGCAGAAAATGCAGTTGGGTGAGCCGGATGCCAGCGGTCGTCGCAGTCCGGAACCGATTCCGGGAGCAACCGAGACTATCGATATCGATATGTCTATCGTGGCTGTCGGTGTATCTCCAAACCCGATTGTTCCGACTTCTATTGAAGGATTGGAACTGGGTCGCAAGAATACCATCGTGGTGAACGAGGGCATGCAGACCAATCTGCCTACAATCTTTGCCGGTGGTGACATTGTGCGCGGAGGTGCTACCGTAATCCTGGCTATGGGTGACGGTCGCAAGGCTGCTGCCAGCATGCACGAGTATCTGCAACAGCAGTAATTTTTTGAATTCTTTTAATAGATCAATATGATAAATCTTGTCTGCCGGAGGTTCTGGCAGACAAGATTTTAATTTCTTATTTCGTTTTGTCTTTTTTATGAGTGGCTTTTATAGTATTCTGCTGCTGATCTGCAGCAATATATTCATGACTCTGGCCTGGTACGGACATTTGAAGTTACAGGAAAACGGAACCAGCAGCAACTGGCCGCTGATCGGAGTGATTCTTTTTTCCTGGCTTATCGCTTTTGCGGAATATTGTTGTCAGGTGCCGGCCAACCGGATCGGTTTCGTGGGAAATGGCGGACCGTTCAGTCTGATGCAGCTGAAAGTGATTCAGGAGGTAATTTCATTGATTGTCTTTACCGTAATGGCCAATGTGATGTTTCAGGGACAGAGCCTGCACTGGAACCATCTGGCAGCTTTCTGTTGTCTGATTCTGGCCGTGTATTTTATCTTTATGAAATAACCTGTTGATGAAACCGACCGAGAAAGATTTATTGGAACGCCGTATCTGGCGTCATTTCAACAAAGGAATTATGGAATATGGGCTTCTGGAAGAAGGCGACCATATTCTTTTGGGTATTTCCGGAGGAAAGGATTCTCTGGCCCTGCTGGAGTTTATGGCCCGGAGGGCGCGGATCTATCGTCCGCAAATCCGCCTGGAGGCTTTGCATGTGCGCATGACCAATATCGCCTATGAGAGCGACAACCATTATCTGGAGCAGTTTGCCGCAGATCACGGTGTGACGCTTCACATTCGGGAAACTTCGTTCGACGCTTCGACCGACACGCGGAAGAGTCCCTGTTTCCTGTGTTCCTGGAACCGCCGGAAAATGCTTTTCGAAACCGCCAAGGAGTTGGGATGCAATAAGATCGCATTGGGGCATCATCAGGACGATATCCTGCATACTACACTGCTGAATTTCAGTTTTCAGGGGCAGTTCTCCACCATGCCGGCCCGTTTGCGCATGCGCAAGTTTCCGATGACCATCATCCGTCCGTTCTGCATGGTGCAGGAACGTGATCTGGCAGCCTGGGCCGCGATGCAGGAGTATCAGAAACAAAAGAAACTCTGTCCGTATGAGCGCGACTCCCATCGTTCGGACATGAGAAATATCTTCGACCAGATAGAGCAAATGAATCCCGAAGCTCGGCATTCCATGTGGAACGCTCTGGAGCGTGAAGGAAAATTGGTGGAAGAATAGGGAGACGGATTGTTTTTTTAACAGAGAAATCATTTTTCTATTAGAAAGATTTGTATATCTTTGAAACAGTATAAAATAAATAGACATGATGAAACTGAAAATCATATCGCTGGCGGCCTGTCTGGCTCTTTGTACGGACGGAATGGCTCAGAAGAGCAACTCTAATCCGGCTGTATCTTCTTCATCGGTTGATTTCTATCTGGAACAATATGATTTTGATAATGCCGAGGCACAGCTTGAGCGCAATATCAAGATGCTGAAAAGAAAGAAACAGTCTACCGAGGATGCCGAGAAGCAGCTGGAAAAGATTGATATGGCCCGTGCCATGCTGCATGCCACCGAGCGTGTGGTCTTTATTGACAGTATTGTGACTGATAAGGCAACCTTTCTGGACGCTTTGAAAATCAGTCCGGAAAGCGGATCATTGACTTCGTATGCCAAATTCTTCGGAACGAATGATTCTTTGGGATGCGTCTATTTGTCGGAGCTGGGGAATAAGATTTATTATTCCGCACCGACCCAGTTGGGACAGGGAGCGAGTTCACGTAAGTCCCGCATCTTTACCAGCGATCTGCTGGGAGGAAAATGGAGTAAGGCTGTACAGATCAAGGGGCTGAACGAGGATGAGGATCAGGATTATCCGTTCATGCTCTCTGACGGAGTGACTCTTTATTATGGAGCACGCGGAGAAGAAAGCCTGGGAGGATATGATATTTTCGTGACCCGTTATGACGCTGACAGCAAGACTTTCCTGAAACCCGAAAATATCGGTATGCCTTTTAACTCCCCGGCCAATGATTATCTCTATGCCATAGATGAAATCAATAATCTGGGATGGTTTGTAACCGATCGCAGTCAGCCGGAAGGAAAGGTTTGCATTTATATATTTATACCTAATGCCTTGCGCAATACCTACGATACCGAAGCTTACAGTGAAGAAGAACTGAAAGGACTGGCACGTATCAGCAATATAGCTGCCACCTGGGGAGATGCCGCTCTGATGGCCGATGCCCGTGAGCGCCTGGAACAGGTGATGAACGAAAAACAGGAGGTGGTCAAACCCAAGGACTTTGATTTTGTCATCAATGATGATTTGACTTATACACTGATTGCGGAATTCCGTTCGCCGGAAGCACAGAAGATGGCTGCCTGGTGGAAGGAAGGACAGGAGCAGCTGGCCAAGAACAAGGAAACCCTGCAACAGTTACGCGATGCGTTTGCACAGGGTAATGAAAGCAGAAAACAGCAGCTCAGACAGCAGATTCTGACCATGGAGCAGGCTTATGAAAAGCTGTACTATGGATTGGAAGAGCAGGAAGTCAAAATCAGAAATACAGAGATAAACTATCTGAAAAGCTCCAAATAACCCTATCAGGGTTACGGAGTGGAACTTAAAAAATGAAGGCCTATGAAAAAGTATTTTGCAGAATCTGAATTGATTATCAATCCGGATGGAAGTATTTTCCACTTGCACCTGAAACCGGAACAGTTGGCCGATAAGGTAATTCTGGTTGGTGATCCCGGCCGTGTACCTACGGTAGCCGCCCATTTTGACAGCCAGGAGTATGATATTCAGAGCCGTGAATTCCGCACCATTACCGGTTCCTATAAAGGTAAGAGAATTACGGTGCTTTCTACCGGTATCGGTTGTGACAATATCGATATTGTGATGAATGAGCTGGATGCTTTGGCGAACATAGACTTTCAGACCCGAGAGGAAAAAGATGAACTCCGTTCGCTGGAACTGGTACGTATCGGTACCTGTGGCGGACTTCAGCTGAATACTCCCGAGGGAACCTTCGTTTCCAGTGTGAAGAGCATCGGTTTTGACGGACTGCTGAATTATTATGCCGGAAGAAACGAGGTGTGCGATCTGGAACTGGAAAAAGCCTTTATGGAATACATGGACTGGTGTCCGCAAAAGGGAGCCCCTTATGTAATTGATGCCGATCCGGAACTGACCGACCGTATTGCCGGTACGGATATGGTGCGTGGTATCACCATCGCCTGTGGCGGTTTCTTTGGTCCCCAAGGACGGGAATTACGCATTCCGTTGCAGGATCCGCGGCAAAATGAAAAGGTGGAGAACTTTGAGTTCAAGGGGCTACGTGTGAACAATTTTGAAATGGAAAGCTCGGCGCTGGCTGGTCTGGCACGTCTGCTGGGCCATAAGGCAACAACCTGCTGCATGGTGATTGCCAACCGACGTACGGGCAAAGCCAATGCGGCGTATAAGCAGACTATTGATTCGCTGATACAGACTGTATTGGATCGGATTTAAAAATGAAACAGAAGTATGCCCGGCTGCTGATAGTCGGGCATACCTATTTATATTAACAAGCAAAATCAATATGAATTTCTCAGAAACAATTTGTGCTATTGCCACAGCTCCGGGAGGAGCCCTGGGCATCATAAGAGTATCCGGACCGGATGCTATCAGGATAACAGATTTAATTTATAAAGGAGTAGGGGGGAAGACCTTATCTGATGCAAAACCCTACACCTTGTCTTTCGGACAGATTATCGGGGAAAAGGAAGAAGTGGTAGACGAAGTCTTGGTCAGTGTGTTTCACGCACCGCATTCGTATACCGGCGAGAACAGTGTGGAAATCTCCTGTCACGGTTCTGCCTATATCCTTCAGAGTGTGATGCAACTGCTGTTGCAACATGGCTGCCGTACCGCTGAACCCGGTGAATTTACGCAGCGTGCCTTTCTGAACGGAAAGAT
Source organism: uncultured bacterium (assembly GCA_905215575.1). Lineage (GTDB taxonomy): Bacteria > Bacteroidota > Bacteroidia > Bacteroidales > Bacteroidaceae > Paraprevotella. Next base: position 11,636 of record CAJMQV010000003.1, read on the forward strand.
GGATTTGAGCCAGGCAGAGGCTGTGGCCGATCTGATTGCTTCCAGTTCTGCGGCAACACATCGTCTGGCCATGAGTCAGATGCGTGGCGGATTCAGTCGCGAACTTTCACAGCTTCGTGACCAGTTGCTGCACCTCACATCACTGATGGAGCTGGAGCTGGATTTCAGTGATCACGAAGAACTGGAGTTTGCCGACCGTTCGGAATTGCGTACACTGGCAGAGAAAATCGAACAGGTAATCCGTCATCTGGCCCAGTCGTTCCGTTTGGGAAACGCCATCAAGAACGGTTTCCCGGTGGCGATAGTAGGCGAGACCAATGCCGGAAAGTCTACTTTGCTCAATGCCTTGCTGCATGAAGAGCGTGCTATTGTGAGTGATATTCACGGCACTACGCGAGATGTTATTGAAGATACGATTAATCTGGGGGGCATTACCTTCCGGTTTATTGATACGGCCGGTATCCGTGAGACCACGGATACTATCGAGAGTCTGGGTATTGAGCGTAGTTTCCAGAAAATGGAGCAGGCACAGATCGTGCTGTGGCTGGTAGACAGTCAGTGCGCTGCCGAACAGATCCGTACCTTATCTCCTCAGATTCTGCCTTTGTGTGCTGATAAGAAGCTGGTGGTGGTTTTGAATAAGGCCGACCTGTTGGCTGGTGCTTCACCGTCACACTTGCCAGAACTGCCGGAAGGTGTGGATGTCATTTCCATTTCCGCCCGTGAGAAATTGGGCTTGGAGAAGCTTCAGAATCTGCTGATTGCTACAGCACAGTTGCCCGAAGTAGGAGAGGGGGATGTGGTGGTAACCAATCTTCGTCACTATGAGGCTCTGATTCAGGCGCTGGATTCCATCGAACGCGTGTTGCAGGGGATGGATCAGGGTTTGTCCGGTGATTTCATTTCTCAGGATCTGCGTGAGTGTCTGTTCCACCTTGCGGAAATCGTTGGTGGAGAGATTACTACGGATGAAGTGTTGGGAAATATCTTCAAGAATTTCTGCATCGGGAAATAAGGACTGAAAAACAATGAAAAACGCCTGCAAACAATAATAAATAAAAGTCTAATAATAAATATATTAAACAATGTTAGCAATCTGTGCTAACATTGTTTATTTTCACGGTTTTGCATATTTTTGTACCCCGAAAGCACCTGTTGACTCATTAGAGTAATAACATTGAAACATACGGTTAACTCGAACTTATTATATCATTTTTAATATGATATATAGTTGTAATATAAAATATTATTATTGCTACGTTTTAATACATCATTAAAATAGAGCATAATGGCATTGGAAGAAATAAACATGAGAGCCCAAGGGGGTTGTTGTCGAACCGTTACCTATCGGTGATGATGTTTCCAGCCTTAGTGCCATTATAATGGATGACGATTTTTATTATTTCACCATAGAACACAGCAAGCAGGCTGACGGAATACGCCATGCAGATCCAGCCGCATTAATAGCCCTTAAAGCTAAAGCATATCTTAATCTTGTTGCTGATAAACAGAATGGGAAGCATGTAAACAGCAAGGATATACGCAAACATCGCTCAGACGTTCTGAAGAATATCGTAATCATGGAAGATTCTCAAATTGAAGCACCAGAATCAATCGTCAGATGTATCAATGACTTTGTTGATTCAATACATAGAAATTGGGATGAATTGTCGGATTCTTTAGCTGCATCTTTAGGACAAGACAAGGAATTTGTGTCAGAATACTGAATCAACTTACAAAACTTTTTGTAATCAAACCATAATATGTAACATGAGAATTCAATACGCATCAGACCTACATCTTGAATTTGCTTAAAATGGTAGCTATATCAAACATAATCCCCTACCCGTTACTGGTGACATATTAGTCTTGGCTGGTGATATCGGCTATCTCGGAGATGATAATTACAGCCGACATCCGTTCTGGAACTGGGCATCGGAAAACTATCGTCAAGCGATTGTTTGTATGGGGAACCATGAGTTCTACAAAAATTACGACATCGCCACTTTAGAAGACGGATACTGTCTGGAGATACGCCCGAATATACATTGTTACTATAATGTAATTGTACAATTGGACGATATAGATTTCATCATTTCTACATTATGAGGGCATATTCCCTTAGAAGAAGCGTACTTTACGGAAAATGTGATATCTGATTTTAGAAGAATACTATACAAAGGAGAAGTCTTAACTTTTACCGAGTTCAACAAAGAAAATGAAAAATGCATAGACTTTATCCGTAAAACCGCAGCTGTCAGCAAGGCAAAACATAAAATAGTTGTTACGTATCACGTTCCTTCTTTCCGCATGCAACACCCTAAATTTGCAGGAAGCAAAGCAAACGGAGCCTTCACTGTAGAATTGGAGAACTACATAAAAGATAGCGGTATAGAATACTGGATATACGGGCATTCACATTATAATGTTGACGTACGGATTGGAGATACAAAATGTTTAACCAATCAATTGGGATATGTATTTCACAACGAACATCTTTCGTTTAATCCAGGAAAATTCATTGAAGTATGATTGTACATAAACTAAGGAGTCATACAATAGTCACATGTGTCACTCCAAGTTGAAGAAAACCGCATATTATTTCTTTAATTAAGATGTAATTTAGTAAATTTGTGCTCAACGTTAATTTATTAAATATGGAAAATTTCCAAAAACTAAATCGACTGAAAGCAGTTTTCGCAGATGCAGGTCAAACAAACAAATGGCTTGCTAAGCAACTTGGCAAGGTTCCTGTTACCGTCAGCAAATGGTGCACGAATACCTCACAACCGGACTTGCAGACCTTGGCAAAAATTTCAGAACTGCTTAAAGTGAATATTAGAGAACTTTTAGTAGACCGTAGTAATTGGTAAAGGCATGAGTACAATATCAGAACATATATTGGGACTTTACAACCAATTGGTTGATGATGAAATCCAACCTATAGACGAAACCGTAGTAGATGACGCTATAGGAGTGATTAACAAAATAAGTGTAAGTGACGCAGATTCGTTGTTCTATTTTTTGGCAGCAATGAATTTGCTAAATGCTGCTATTAAAACTGCGAAACATAAATCTCAATTGTTCTATGGTTTTATAAAAACAAGAGTAAGTAAAATCACAGATTTAATTCTTCAAAATCCAAGTTTTTATACGGACACCTCTGTGTATTATGATGACAAACAGAGATGCATGTATTTTGAGGTATATGGTGTGATATTTAGTTTCCATCAAGTACAGGAAACTAAATTAATCAAAAATATTGCTTCAAAGAATGATCGTATTCAATGGACAGGTATTAGACTTCAAAGAATTGCTCAGAATATTTTCTTATACGCAAAACAATTAAATATTGATAGTGATAAATTGAGTAATAATATGGATATTCAGACAACAAATAACTCAAATGGTAATAATAATTGCCTGAATGCTGTAAATCCAAATTTGTTTCCTTGCCCTGATTGCGGTAAGGAAATATCAGTTCATGCAAAAATTTGTCCACAATGTGGCAATGATTTATGTGCTTGTAATGAGTTGTTAGATGGAATAAAGGAAGGCTATTCTTTAAAAATTTCTTACTCTGGCACTGTTAGCTTAGGTAAATTAGAAACACAAAATGATCGTTTCATTACATTGCGGCTATCAGATGACAAATGGGTTAAGGTTCGCACATCTGCTATTGATAGTGTCGAATTGATTGATACTAATGAAATATCTACAGAGTTATTTGCGCAACAAGCAGAAACTTTTTTCTTACATATCCTTGAATTATCAAGTATTGATAAAGAAACTTTGATTTCTACAAATGCAACAATAACAAAAGTTGAAAAAATCGGTTTGACTATTATTACGGATAGTGGAGAAACCGTTATATGCGTAAAATCAGGCATCGTTGGATACAAAAAGAAAGACTGTACAATTGGCAAACGAGTTTACTGTGGGAACATTAGTACTAATGGTAAATGTTATAGCTCAATTGTAGAAATGTCATATGGAGGATTAATAGGATTTTTCTGCAAGGCCGTTTCTTATAGTCGTAATATCACCCAAGCTAGAAAGTCTCAGATATTGTCTATTCTGACATATTTTATAAAAGAAATGACAACTAATCCTGAGGCATTTATTGAGATTAAAAATTTCAAGAAAAAAGTAAAAAATTTCTTGGGACAGTTAGATATCGAATGTGATAACTTCTCAGAAATTGACGAGATATCCGAAGAAGGGACACAACAGGTCGTTTCTGTTGAACCTCAAAAAAAGGAACAACTAAAACAGCAGTTATACAAGACAGAAACAGAACAATTGTTGGAAGGCTCAGGATTGCCTCAACTTAAAGTACTAGGTAAAATAGATTTAGATGCTATACCTGGCAAGAAAAAGAATATTTTCAACAACTCTTCGGTTGCATCAACAGAGCATATTGAAATAACAGCAAAGCCTTCAATATTATCTTCAGATGAAGTAATGGCTTTCGTTGATAAAAAATTGCCTAACCTGAGCGAATTAAAATGTAAACAATTAGAAAAGGAGTTAGATACTTTGATTCGTAATGGTCAAAAAGAAGAGTGTTTGAGACAATCATATCAAATTATTAATACAAGTCGTCCAACTCCTAAGTATTTAAGAAGTTATCTTGATAGAATTGTTAATACAGAGATTGCATTGGATCATACAAATGAAGCTTTGCAATCCCTTGCATATCTTATTGTTCTAACTGAACAACAGAGTGGCGTTAATGTAAATAGCATTGGCCATTTGTATATAACAATGGCAAGATTGTATCAGAAAGGTAATAATAGAGAAGAGGCATTAAAAGCAATATTATATGCAGAAAGTGTTAAACCAAATAATAATACTATCACAAAGCTAAAAGAGTCCATTCAAAGGATGGATTCCAATGATATCAATAATTCAGATTCTTCAAGCGATACATCCACACCTATTAATGGAACTGTTGACACAAATGATAGTATCAGCAAAATGCTTCTTGAAGATGTTTCTCAAGAGGCTAAACGGCAAGAATTGCTTCCTTCGAATGAAATAATTCCTGCCGAACAACTGTTTGGTAGAGCTCAAAACAAACGTAATGACGCAACAGAATCATTTGAGGATAAGGCTCAGTTGTTCTTAGAGGCTGCTGGTGCTTATTACAACTCTAAACAGACATCTTCTATTATGTATAAGATTTCTGTTGCTAATTATGCTCGACTTAAAGGTCATGGAATGTATGCACGATTTGCAAACTTAATAAGAAATAATTCTGGAGAGTTATCTGAATTGCAGGCGTATAGAGATGGTGCATGTAGTTATTATGTTGAAGCACTAGGTATATTTAACGCCTTAGGAGAAAGGAATCATCTTCAGGAACTTTTACTTAAGTATCTACAATTGCATTTTGTGATTTCTCAGCTTGAAGGTGGCAAAACACCAGATCCAGATTGGGAGACATGGACATTAAAGCAGCTTCAACAAGATTGCTTAAACAATGATAGTGCAGAAAACTTTAGAACACTATTATCTTCATACATTACAGTAGGTGCCGCTGCGGAAGGAGCTTGGGGAACATTGGCAAATGATGCTGATGGTACAGGTGTCTTCACGGGTAAATGTCATAGTATGAAATTTAGGAGTAGAGCATTTGATTTATTTAATGAGATTGAACATTCTGCAATTGATAACAATCCTTCTGTAAGTTTCAACTCATTTGTTAAACAAATTTTTTCTCATCGACAAGCAAGAATCAAGCAATTAAATGCTTGTTTGCAAGATTGTCTTAATTGGAATTTCAATTTGTTTAATATTTCGCTATTCGCATCAATGTGGGACTCTGCACGATCTCTCTCCTCAATAATGACAGCTACAGATATAAAATCGCAAAATACAATTAACAGTATAATTGATATTCTGAAACCATATGCTAGCCATAAGCCCAATGAGCGTTATAGAGATTTGGTATCTTCACAAACTGCAATTTTGAAATGCAAAGATGCCATTGTTGCTACTACGACTTATTACGGTCGTACATTCTTCCTTCCTCTTTTTGATAAGTGGTTAGATGAAATCGGAAAGCAGATAGAAGAAAAGGATGCTAATGCACTTCCGAATTTATCTATTTCTCCTGATCCGTGTTACGTTAAGATTGATGATAATAATAATTGTTACATTGACTTTGTTGTATCCAATATTGGTGAATCTACTACTCAATCCTTCGTTGTAAATATTGTAATAAATAATAAACTATACAAAATTGAACATCTGACAGAATTAGCTGCTGGAGAATGTTGCACAGAAAGCCTATTCACAAATGACATTAAAGGAATATTCTCATTTGATGTTCATTTTAGTATTGTCCCGAAATATCAAAACAGAGAACTGCCTCCTATGGAGTCTGAGGCTACATATGAAATTGAAGAGGATGATTACATAAAAGATGAAAATGACATACCTTGGACTATTTCTAATACGCCTCCAGATACTGTGTTTAAAGGCAGAGAAAAGAATCTTGACACTTTAGTAAGTCATTATCTTTCAAAAGATAGAAGCCAAACTTATATATTATATGGTTTGACAAGAACAGGAAAATCTTCTATGTTAGATTATCTTAGGGAGCGAATCAATGGACAATCTCTGAAAGAAGATAATTCTGTTCATATAATGACCTTTAAATGGTATTTGAACGAGTTTTCTTATATTAGGTCTTCCGTTGAGGACTTTTGGACGTGGGCTATAGAAACTAATATCTACAATGTCCTTGATAAAATGAATCCTAAGCTCGCAGATGCAATTGATGTAGCCTATTCGAATTCCCTTCCTACTGCAGGTTGTTGGACGCAGGCAGATTTTTCGCGAATAATAGAAGTTTTAAATGAGCACAATATTGTGCCATTGATTACTATTGATGAGTTTTCATATGTTAGAGATATGCTCAAAACAAAACTTCTTGATGCGACATTTGTTTCAACATTGCGAAACCTTGCTTTAACAGGTAAAGCATGTTTTATATACGCAGGAACTTATGACATAAAAGATCTTCCAAAAGAAAAGGAATATGGAATAGTAGGTCAAATGAATAATACTACACCAATGCATATTAATGAAATAGACGATGTTTTCGCAAATGAACTGATAGATGCATGTCCACAGATACAGTTTGACGAACGTGTTAAATCTTATATAAGGACGATGTCTGGTTGCGTTCCGTATTGGATTCAATGGATATGTAAAGATTGTGGCAAGTATGCTGTAGCACATAAAAAGAAGCATCTAGGATTAAGGGATGTAGAGCATGTTGTAGACGTTTTGACAGGAAGTGTAAAACCTGATTTACTTGATTGTTGGCAAGCATTAGATGAGGAGAACTTTCAAAATAATCAGATAACTCCTGGAAACATTGAGGAACAACAATTAATCACGAGTTTGGCTTTTCTTCTTAAGGATTCAGCTCCTATGATGGGTAGAGGAATTAGTATGGATGAACTGAAACAATTATGGGAACAGTATTCTGTTCCATCAGATAAAAGGCTGAAAATGGCAAAAGCATTAACAGCATTGGAAGAAAGAAAGGTCCTAAAATCATTTACTGACGAGAATCGAGAAGTTTACAAATTTCGTGTTGAACTTTTCCGATGCTTTTGGTATAATCATCACAAAGACATAGATACAATATTAACATTATAAATTAATAATATGGAACCCTTCATTGTTAATACAGATATCACAGATATTAATGATTTGTATGGAAGAGCTAAGTCAATAAAGATTCTTCAATCATGCGCTTCTAGAAAAGAAAATGCAGGAATCATAGGGGCAAGACGTTTTGGTAAAACTTGTCTCTTGAAATCAATGGAAAGTTTTATTAACTCACATCCAGAAATCAATGCTGTACCTGTATATTTTGATGTAAAATCACAGGCTACAATTCATAAAAATACGCCCGAAGTTTATATGAATATTGCAGCGTTGTTAGCAAAAAAGATGTGTGAAATGAATATTGTGGAGGAAGGGGAATTTAAGTTGTCGAGGAGGTGCTCCTTGGATATCTCTACAGATCTTGTTGACATGAAGGTACAGATGAGCGCTTGGCATTCCCAGTACAAACAAGACGCTTTATTCGCATTAGCTGATGAAGTCAATAATCATGGCAAGTATGTTCTTTTACTGCTGGATGAGATTGATTCTTTGCTTTTGGAAGCCCTAAATACTCCTTCTGATTTTGGTAGGATTAGAGGTGCAGCTACTGATGGAACCAAGTTGAAATTTTGGATTGCGGGTATTGCTCCATGGAAATCAATCACATCCAAAGTTGGTTCACCAGAGCTGAATTGCGGATTAGAACAATGTCTTTTGTCTAAAATGGCAAAAACTGATTTTGACGCAATGTGGTATGATGAATGTTCAAAAGTAGAGGATGAATCGCTTAAGCAAAAGTTACTTTTAATAAAAGATCAAGTATACAATAAAACTGGAGGAATTCCTTATTACTCTAAATTTATTGGCTCTAGTTTCGTCAATGGCACAATTGACGAAATGCCTGACTATACAATTTTGAGAGATTATCTGTGTGAGATTTACGACAACAAATTCATGACTGATGCGGAAAGGTCTGTTTTAAAGACTCTTGCGGATAAACCGATGCGATTTGATAATATAGCCGATGATGTTAATGCACTTGTTACAAAAGGTCTTGTCGGAAAAGACGAAAATACATATTCTATTGTATTGGATTATTTGGTAGATTATGTTAAAGCTAAGTCCTTGAATACAAACATTCAAGAATCCATCGATATTGAACAAAAAGAAAGAGACATTCTTGTAGACGAAATAGCAAGATTAATAGATGTTAATTGTAAAAAGATAAAACCTAGCCCTTTCAAGCCTTCATTTGAAGATTGGTCAGTATTCAACAGTTTGAAAATTCAATGTACTAACGAGTCAACTCTACTCGCTTTTGCAACTTCCGTATGTAAAATTTATTATGAAGGTAGTGATCTCGGTAGATGTCTTCCCGTAGGCTATATTTCAAGAAATTTTTGTAATATCATTCGGTCGCTAAGAAATAGATACGACCATAGAGATTGTGAACCAAGAATCTTGGACGATCGACGGCTTTTTTCAATACTAAATAACGGGATAGTGCCATTCCAATCCATTCATTTTGCTAATATACAGTCTGTTGTGTTAAATATGTTTAAACAAGAATTGTTGGATATGAACCAAACTGCAACGAATCCGACAGTATCAACAGGAAACTTAATAGCCGGGACTGAAAGGGCAAAATTCCTTGAAGACGGGAAAGAGTATGAAGGCTTAATTGTAGTTGTCAATAATCAACATGGAACTTTTTTTAATGTTAAGTGTCAGAATCATGCATATCCATTACAGATAATTACAAAATTATGCAAATTGCGTGAAAATGATGTAGTTCTGTTTACAGCAATTAAAGAACAGAATCTAAAGGATTCAAGCAAGTTCTTTTGGAAAGCAGACAATGTTAGAAAAAAATAGAATGCAACGCAAGAACCTCTTTGACGGAGATAGCTATAAGGCACAATTTGCTTTGATAACCTATCGGTGGCTGACGAGCCGCCGATGGGTTAGTTATGCAGATATCATGGCTGATTATATTGGTGTGACAATAAAAGAATTGCCGGCTAATTTGTCAAATTGCGATGGGTATGGCGAGTTGAAGAAGGTAGTTGGCACACTAAAGAAAGCTATAGTCGATAAGCTTGAAAAGGACGTTAGCGAGTGCTTTGAGGAAGAAGGCAACAACCGCAATAAGCGATTCCGCTATGTTGGTAAGGATGATGATCCACTTACAGACATGCGTAATGCCAAGGTCATCAATAATCTTCGCCAGTACTGGAAGTTTTGCCAGGACTCTGCTGGATTCTTCCCCAAATCGTGGCTGGAGTACTTCTTCCATGATTGTCAGGACTTGCTCGACATGAAGGCTAAGCGCCAGAAAGGTGAGCAGGTGATAAGTTCAAGCCTTGACCGAATATTAACCAATATAGAATATCTCCCTCAGCTCTATGAAGCTATTACCAACAAAACGGTGATGGAGATAGAATATAAACCATACGACGAGGAACAAGTAACCTTACTATTTCATCCGCATTACTTGAAAGAGTATAATGGACGATGGCATTTATTCGGTCATGCAGAAGGTAGAGAACCGGAATTCGGGTACAACATTGCTCTTGACCGCATACAAGAGAAGCCTCGTGAGAGAAGTAAAGTGGAGTATGTTCCTGCACCAGATCACTTTTATGATGAGTTTTTCAAGGATATCGTTGGCGTGAGTCACATGAAAGATTTCCCAAACAAAGAACATATCGTTATACGCGCACACGAACATTATATATTTAAATTAATAGATACAAAGCCTCTGCATCATTCATACGAGGTTGTGAAGCCTTACGGATTATACGAAGATGGAGAGTATGCTGAGTTCTCTGTTGATGTAGAGATGAACAACGAGTTTATTGGTCGTGTTCTCCAGATGGGTGCAGGACTTGAAGTTATGTCACCACTACAGATTCGTAAGATCTTTGCGAAAAGAGTGAAAGACATGGCTTTGCACTACATTGAACCTGGAGAGAAACTTCAACGAATGGTTCCAAATACGGAGGAACCATTAGAATCATAAGTTCTTGATTTTATCACAAGAATAGTTATTACCTTTGCAGCGTCAAACTTCGAAAACCACCACGAAGTTGGCGCTGCATTTCGTTGGTGGAAACCTAAAACTGATCGCAAATGGAAACACAGCAATCACCAAAAACAGAAACGCCCATGACAGAGAAAGATCGTTGGTTGCTCGCGGCAGCTATCTGCTCGGCAATCGGTACTGCCATTACTGCTTTTTTCGCAGGAAAAAAGTAGTTGCTCAGAGGGACAATGGTTCCAAAACGAGAGGAACCATTGTTCTGGTAAAAACATTCTTCAGATTCGAAAACAAGTAGTAAAATTGCACTCGAAATCAAAAACGAACGACTATGAAACAGACATCAAACAACAAGGCAAAAGCAAAGCAGACAAAGAAGCAGAGGAAGGCAGAGGCAGATGCTCACAGAAGAACCAACAAGCGTTGGGAACGTGTTGAGACATCCGATCGCTATCGCAAGGCAGCTACCGAAGAACTCTGCAATGTGACAACAAACAAGATTGAGATTGAGGTACTTGACGGAATCCTTCTCAACTTGAACATCAGAAGTAAGATGAAACCTTCAAAAGTGCAGGACAGAATTCTCCGTCGCATCGTAGAGAAACGTCAGGCACAGGCAAACCACAAGAAGCATGGTCGTTCAGAAGATCTCACCTCAATGCACATCACACTTGCATGCACAAGCAAGTGCATGAAGGATATCAGAAAGAAAAGATACGCTGCATGAACTTTCAAAAAAGAGTGTGATTGGTTCCAAAACGGAAGGAACCAATACTCTTGTAAGAAAGCTTGCATGCCCTATACTAACATAGTAACTTTACATTACAATTCCGAGAGAGTTGGTTTCATTTATACATTATTTTATTATTACAAACAACAGAGGTGGCGGCCTATTCCGCTAAACAAAAACAAGACGTACGATGAACACATCACTCGCACTCATTGCCGCAAAGGCACTCCCAGCCCTCTCGGGTAGTTCTCTCATCTACAACGCAGAGAAGAATGTGTACCTCACCCTCGGTTACACCAGCGCAGCTGGCAACACCTACTACCGAGCAATCCGTCTCTCTGACCGATTGGCAGTTTACTACCACATCGGACAAGGTTACGCCCACACTTTCCTCAACGGCATCACACTGTTAGCATGGAACGGACAGAAGGCAAATATCATTGCTCAGAAGTTCTGGGGCGGATGCAACTGGCGATGTTTCAACGAACGAAGCGCCAAGGAAGAGAGCATCCTCATGCTGAAGGATTTCCTGAAGGGACAAGCCAAGGCAATGGGCAGCATGGTGGCAGAGAGTCAGCTCCTTGACTTCTCGCGAAGCATGATAGAGGCAACTCATCAGAAGTGCTGCTTGGGCTAACCATCATGCCCAATCAAAGAGAGAACAAACAAAAATCACAAACCAAGAAAAACAAAACGACATGGCAAGCTTAACAAAAGCAATCAACAAAGACCTGTTCGACAGCATCCTGCCGACATTCGGTAACCAACGAGTTCACATTCCTGTATGGGACGAAGGACAGAAGATGTTCCTCTGCGAGGAGTACGAGAGCGCAAGCGGAAACCGCTACTACAAGGGCGTGAGATTCTGCGACCGCATTGTAGTTGTCGAGAAGGTGGGACTCTACCACAACTGGACCTACATCGACGGCATCGAGGTTTACGCCTTCAACGGTACACGCCTTGAACTTGTTCAGAAGAGAGACTACGACAAGGTGCATCGCAACGAGGAGTTCATCCGAAAGGAATTAGAAACCATGGTGCGCAACTTCTTTGAAGGAGTACTCAAAGCTCAAAGAAGCTGCATGCCACAGGAAGAACTCGAAGAGAAGGCGAAAGGGATCATTGATGGATGCTACAAGAGTTTCCTCGACAACGACTACAACACACGTCTCACCCAAATTCTCCCACAAATCGAACAGAAGTAGGACATGCAGAACACACAGATAGACCCACACAACCACGAGCAGCAGCTTGCATACGAGCTTGTTGCCAACACAAACTCCAGCTTCTTCCTCACAGGTCGTGCTGGAACAGGTAAGACAACCTTTCTTCACAACGTACAGAAGTTGGTTGGAAAGCAGTTCATCACCCTTGCCCCAACAGGTGTGGCAGCCATCCTCGCCGGTGGCGACACAATACACTCCTTCTTTGGCTTGCCAATGGAGGTGTGTACGCCAGGAACATGCGGCAAGATGAACGAGGCAAAGATTCTGACGCTTTTACATGCAGACACGATCATCATCGATGAAGTGTCGATGGTAAGATGCGACATCATGGATGCCATCGACTACACTATGCGTAAGGCTCTGCGCAACAACATGCCTTTCGGTGGCAAGCAGATAATCTTCGTAGGCGACATGTTCCAGTTGCCACCGGTGGTGAAGCAAGGTCCTGAGAAGGATATGCTGAAGGATCTATACCAAACGGACGACTTCTTCTTCTACAAGTCAGACGCCATCAAGCGCATGCGACTCGTGAAGATTGAGTTCCGCAAGGTGTACCGTCAGGATGACGAACACTTCTTGCATATCCTGGAGAACGTGCGCCTGAACAAGGTAACACTAGAGAACATCATGCACCTCAACGGTCGCGTTCAAATTCCGACCGCAGAAGATGGTGCTGTCATCACGCTGGCTTCCATCAACAAGACGGCAGACAAAATCAACCTTCAGCGACTGGAGGAGATTGAGTCGGAGGAGTTCGTCTATGAAGGAACCATTGACGGCAAGTTCGAGGAAAAGAAGTTCCCGGTGGACATGAAACTTCGCCTCAAGGTTGGTGCTCAGGTGATGTTCACTCGCAACGACCAGCAAAAGCGCTGGGCAAACGGCACACTCGGCAAGGTAAGTAAACTCACTAAGGACGAAATCAGCGTGACGCTCAACAACGGCGAGACATACGTTGTGCCATGCTGTTCATGGGAGTCGTACTGCTACGACTACAACAAGGAAGAGCGCAAGATGAAGAAGGAGCTCATGGGTACATTCACCCAGTACCCTCTGAAACTTGCATGGGCAATCACCGTCCACAAGAGTCAGGGCATGACCTTCGACAAACTCTCGCTCGACCTCAGCCGTGGCATGTTCGCAGCAGGACAGTTCTACGTAGCTTTGAGCCGTGTTCGTACACTTGATGGTTTATTCCTCTCAAAGAACGTCATACCTCAGTATGCTCATACGAGTCGTGAGGTGCTGACTTACGCAAGCGAGTATAACAACGAGCAACAGATTGGAAACGAGATAGAGAGCGGAAAAGCTGTCTATGGCGCACTCCAGCACAACGACTACGACGAAGCGGCACGTCAGTACCTGCTCCTCGTAGCGAAGAAGGCTGAGAACTGTGACATCAAAGAAGCCATGCAGCAAGCAAAACGCTTCCTTGACATACTCGTGTGCGACGAGCATCTCTATGGTTTGATAAAGTCGGTACCAGAGTGTCTGACAAAGGCAAGCCATTGGGCTCCGAAGTTCCTTGCTTCGTTGCTCTACCTCTATGCAGAGAAGTACGAGGAAGCATTGGCGTACGCTAACGAGGTACTGGCAACACACCAATGTGCAGAAGCCATGTACATCAAGTCGCGTGCCTTGGCAAAACTCGAACGCTACACAGAAGCTGACGAGACCAACTGCCAGCTTGCGAACGTGTTCGAGATGGCAACACCAGATGCCAAGGTGCTCTTCATGATTGCCATGCTTAACGAGATGCACATTGGCGATCCAGGACTTGACTTGATGCGCAAACTGGTAGAGGCACGTCCAAAGTACGACCTTGGCATCCTTGCCCTTCGCACTTTGATGCAATGCCACAACCTAAAGCTTGACAAGCAATCGGACAATAACTGCGAGTTGGTGGATCTCTTCAACTCAGACGCTACCGAGGAGGAGTTCCTTGCTCAGCTGAAGGTTTGCCGAGAGAAGGCACCAAAGGCTATCGCTTACTTGATTCGCAGAATCAAAAAGCAAGAATTCAACGAAGAGCAGCCTGCAGCATAAAGCAGGTGGCTCTTCCAGACAAACAAAACCAGAAAAAGATGAAGACAAGAACTGCAAAACTGAGAGACATAGAGCAAGTTGAGTTCCCTATTGTGAAAGCTGCATTCAAGGGAAAGGATGGAAATGTGTACGTGTCGCACAATAGGCCTTAATTCCCATTTTGGCTATAGTACTTAAAATAAGAGCAATAGCAGGTATTAGTAATGCAGTACTCATTCCAACAGCAGGTGCTATTAAATCGGTCATATATGCTACAGCCCCCAAACCAATAGGTTTCCCCGCTGCTACCAATTTATCATGTTCATCTTTGTAATCTGTATGACCACATATGAGCTTATCTAATTCATTTCAAGCCTATTCCAATAATTCTTTTTATTATTAATATCTTCAGTAACACCTCCAAATGTTACGGTCTGCATAGGACATCCTTGCATTAATCCATTCTTCAGTAGCCTTTTCTTCGCCATATTTCGGGACTAATTGTTCTATAGTATTTCTTTGATATGGTTTTAAAGGCTTAAGCCAATTCTCCAAAAGAATGTTTTCTGTTTCAATCATAACATTTTTTATATGATTTGCTGATATACAATATGAAGTTTGATTTAATTCATAAGGGTTAATACCTGCGATAATTATACCTGAATTAGGTGCATAAGCATCTATTAGTAGACCGATTATTGCTCCTCTTTTTGTATTAAATACAATTGATCTAGATTGTCCTGGTCTTGTTTGGATATTAATAGTTGCATACTTAGATTTAATACCAGAACTTTCCAACAACATTTTTGCCCCAACCTCAGCTTCTTGGTAAGTCAGAACCCGTCTACCCATAACGCAATGTGGAAAGCTATACATTCCTATTCTCTCTCCGACTTTTATATTATCTAAAGATTCAAGCGGAGGCAAAACCCCAGAAAATCTTAATGAAGTTTTAAGTATATAAATATCTGTCACTGGATTAATATCTTTCACAATGGCTTGTACAGTTTTGCATGAGTTGTCAGTGGTATCTTGATACTCATCAATATTACTAATATGAGGCATTAAAATTACTATATCTTTTTTCTCATTTCCAATTACATGCCTTGCGGTCACTATTTTACCATCATTGGAAATTAAGAGACCTGTACCTAACATTCTTATAACTCCTTCTGTACGGCAAGTAAATCCCTTAGAAAATTTTATAGTATATTCAAAACTCCTTAAAGCCATCCATAGAATGGTCTTAAGGAGTTTTGCTGTATATATGGAGATAGCCATGAAATCCATTTTTTTATTGACAACCTCGTAGGCAATTATAAATATAAAGTATAGCTCTAGTGTCCTAGAATATTTCTAAGTTAAATACACAGTACTTAGAAATGTTTGTGGTATCTTTGTAGGAATCATGAAAATAGAAGAAGCGATTGTTTATGTCTTGATGAAACGGAATGGAGGAATGACCACGGAACAGATTGCCGAGGCCATTAACTGTTTCGGGTTGCACATACGAAAAGACAAGATGCCTGTAACCGGAAGGCAGGTTTATGCTGTAGTGTGTCGGTTTCCCGGTATGTTTACCAAAGAAGCCGGCAGAATCATGTTAATGATATAAGATCTATGAAGAAAGTTATTGTAATCTCAACCAGTCTGCGTACTGGTTCAAACAGCGATATGCTCGCTGATAAATTTGTTGAAGGAGCTGTTCAGGCTGGTCATGAAGTGGAAAAGATATCTCTGATTGACAAAGATGTCAAGTTCTGCCGCGGATGTCTGGCTTGTCAGAAGTTGGGAAAATGTGTCATTAAGGATGATGTAAATGACATCATGCAGAAAGTCTTGAATGCGGATGTCGTTGTGTGGGCTACACCCATCTATTATTATGAGATGAGCGGTCAGATGAAAGTTCTGATTGACCGTATGAATGCGATGTATACTATGGATTATAAATTCCGCGATGTGTATATGCTGACTACAGCTGCTGAAACAGAGCCCGAAACACCACAGCGGGCGGAAACTGGTCTGACAGGATGGATTGATTGCTATCCGAAGAGCCGTCTGGCGGGAACTCTGTTTTGCGGTGGAGTGGATGCTCCGCGTACAATAGCCGGTAACGAAAAGCTTCAGGAGGCATACCGTATGGGACTGAATGTTTAACTGTTCAGCCCCCAGTTAAAGTCAAGAAAGTATTTCGCAGGAGTTTTTGACAATTTTGCGTATGAAAAAAGAGTTATTGCATTCTTCCCTGGAATTGATAGACTATATCAATCAGATCGGCTTTCTGCCTTTATTAAGTATGGGGCTGGACTGGTCGGCCGAGGAAGTGGTGGATGAAGACTGCCAGTATGTAAAGTTACCTGATGGCAGTTGGGAATGGCCGCTTTGGAAGTGGAAGGGTTCCATTTTGCAGGAGAGCGGTTGCGCCTACGGTAAATTTTTCAATCGCAAGGCGGCTTTTATCAGCAGGGCATGGTGGCCGGACTTCTGTAATTACCGCCGGAGCATTTATCCTTATCCGGAGGAGGGGAGTGTGGAAGAAAGTATTCTGGATATTTTGCGGAGTGAAGGCAGTATGATTACCCGTGAACTGCGGGCGGCATGTGGTTTTACCGGCCCCAAAATGCGGAGTAAGTTCGACGCTTATCTGACCCGTCTGGAGATGGGAGGGTATATCGTAACGGAAGATTTTGTCTATCCTCGTGACCGACACGGACGGGAATATGGATGGGGATGGTCTTTGCTTACTACGCCCGAGGCTCTTTTGGGGAGGGAAGCCTGTCATCCGGACCGCACACCGCAGGAATCCCGTGAGCGGATGGTCGGTCAGTTCCGGAAAATTTTTCCGGATGCTTCAGAAAAGTTGATTGATTCTCTGATTCAATGAGTAAAAATAGAGGATCAGTTTATTGGGCTAAATTGAAAAAAGTCATTGTGAGTAAAAAACAGTATTCCTCACAATGACTTTTTGTATACTTACAGGTGAGCTTTTACCTGTTCTAATAAGGCCGGAAGAGGCAAGGCACCGCTTTGTCTCCACAGGGTCTGTCCGTTACGGAAGAGCATCAGGGTCGGTACGGATTGGATCTGGTATTGTGCGGCGGTATTCTGATAGCGGTCTACATCAATTTTCAGAATACGAATCTGGTCGCCGAGATGTTGTTTCAGTTCCTGAAGTACCGGATGCATGGCTTTGCAGGGACCACACCAGGTGGCATAGAAGTCCACCAGCACCAGCTGGCCGGACGAAATGACATCATTAAAACTTTCCATATTCTTTTCGTTTAAAGAGTTTTACATGATTTGGGCTTTTCTTTGACTATTCTTTTCTGTTCATCTCCTGATCAATCCAGGCAAGCAGAACATTCACGGCATATTCCTGTTCGGCGGCTGTGAGCATTCTTCCGGGCGGGATGTGATGCCATTTGTAGAAGCAGCCGCGGCAACAGCAGCCTGTGGCATGTTGCGCCCGGAAAACGGGATGTCCGCGCATGGGTGTCTGTTTGCCGTCGTTGGGGATTACTGCCGGAGCAAGCCGTTGTGCAATGAAGTCAGCGGCATGGTGTCGCAACGTGTTCCATCCCTTTGTGCGTACATAGATCCGGTCTTTCTCCGAAAGATGGAATCCGCTCCGAAAGGCTGAGCGGGACAGACGTTCGAACAGGTCGCTGTAGTCTTCACGTGTGGGGTGAGGGATGTCGTCCGGTTGTCCTTTTTCCGGTAGCGGAGCGAATGCTTCTTCCGGAAAGAGTGAATTTGTACTATCAAAGTGACGTTTTTTCATCAGCCATGTTTTTGTTGCGTAAAGTTACTTATTTTCTTCAGGAATTTTAGGAAAGAGAATAAAAAATTGTATCTTTGAATTTATCGAACAGAAATAGGAATGATGAAACTGACTTATATTTTCCACAGTGGCTTTGCCATAGATACCGGTACCTGCCTTCTAGTGTTTGATTATTGGATGGATCCGGCCGGTGTGATGCCGCAATTGCTACAGTCGGGCAAACCGGTATATGTGTTTGCCAGCCATTTTCATGAGGATCATTTTAACCGGGCGATATTTGCGTGGAAGGATATGGCCCGGGAGATACATTTCATTCTGTCCAAGGATATTCTGAAACGGAAAAGAGCCCGAATGGAGGAAGCCGATGTCTGGTTGGTTAAAGGAGGTGTCTGGCAAGATGGGCGGATTCGCGTAACGGCAACGGGAAGCACCGACAGCGGAGTTTCCTGGGTGGTGGAATGCGAAGGAAAGCGCATCTTTCATGCCGGTGACCTGAATAACTGGTATGCGCATCTGCTTGCCGAGCATCGTCGTGGCAAGTCGGGGTTCAGCGGCGACTTTTACGGGTGGATTAATCCGGAGAAGGAAGAGAAGCGTTATTTGGGTGAACTGAAGGACATCCGTAAGGTGACGGACCGTTTTGATGTGGTGCTGTTTCCTGTAGACGGACGTATCGGGAACGGTTATACGCGCGGGGCCCGGCAGTTTATCGAGCAGTTTTCCGTAGGATTGTTCGTGCCGATGCATTTTGTGGCTTTGGGATTTGAATCGGCCTGGCGCATGAAGGAGTTTACGGCTCCGCGTGGCATTGCTTTCTGGAGCGTATCCGGCAATGGGGAGACGTTTGAATATTAAAAAATCAGAGATACTTTTATGAAACAGATAGAGGTGGTAGCGGCCGTACTGGTGCGCCAGGGAAAGTTTCTGGCCACTCAGCGTGGTTATGGAGAGTTTCGGGGCTATTGGGAGTTTCCCGGAGGTAAGATAGAGGCTGGAGAAAGTAGGGAAGAGGCTTTGCAACGGGAGATTCGGGAGGAACTGGAAACGGACATATGTGTTGGCGAACATCTCATTACCGTGGATTATGATTATCCCTCCTTTCACCTCACGATGCATTGCTTTCTGTGCTCTTTGCTTTCGGGGGATTTAGTGCTGAAAGAGCATGAAAATGCCTTGTGGCTGAGTCTTGATGAACTAGGTTCGGTAACCTGGCTGCCGGCCGATGAGGCGGTGGTCCGGATTTTGCAGGACAGACTGGGAAAACTTCAGTAATAGAGAACCTTGCCGTTTTACGGTAAGGCTCTTTACATATTAATGCTTACTTATGCCTGTTTGTCTGTTTCCCGGACTTGTAAGATTTGATTTAGGATTTTTCTCCTCAAAATTGCGGTGTAAGCAGAGCTTCTGTGGCCTGGATCAGTTCCTGGGGCAACTGGAAACGCTGGTCGTTTTCTTCGCTTCGGATGGCTTCGATAAAGTGCGGCCATTCCCGGCTGTATACTTCATACATATGTTGGTTTGCGGCATTGTCGCTTTGGGCAGACTGCTGGCTGTGTCGGGTATTGGCATAGCGGTCGCAGAGTTTGACCAATGGGGCATAGGGAGTACTGCGGATACCGGCATAATAATGTGCTCCGGCACGTTCGCTTCGGGTGCGTCCCTTGTCGTTGGTCAGCGCATAGACAATCTCTGCCGCTGTCAGCGCCTGCTCTTCGGTCATGAAGTGGGCGGCCAGTTTGCGCACATCGTTATAAGACAGTCGGGCGTCTTCGATGCTGTCGTGGTAATAGGCACCGAAAATCAGAGGCAGAATATCTTCTTCCGTGGCAATGGTTTCATGTCCGTAGGCTATTGCGGCATCGGCCACCATGCAGAGATGATAACCATAGGGCAGGGTGTGGTCATAGGTCTGTCCCACACTCTGGTGCAAGGCGCAGGCTGCATTGCGTATTTGGGTCACCTCCTGTTGATGCGCCTCGATAAAGGTTTGAAATGCTTCTTTGTTCATGGTAATATTCATGATCGTTTACTTCAGTTTCTTACCGTCAGAAAAGGCTTTTCCTACTTCTGCGCCGATCACATGATATTTGTGGTGGATCGGATCGTAGGTAATGGGCTGCAGACGCATCAGGTCAATGCTTCCTTCTTCGTTCAGAATACTTTCGTCGGCAGAGATGTTCACGATGCGTCCTACCATGTGGCAACTTTCCGGATCGTAGGATACCAGTTCGCACTCCAGGGTCATGGGCAATTCCTCAATTACCGGAGCGTTTACAAATTCTGATTTGACGGTATGGAATCCGGATTTGTTCATTTTGTCGGCTTCCTTATTGCCGGATACAAGTCCCAGATAGTCGCATGCCGCTACATGATCGGCGGTGGCCATACTTACGGTAAAGGCTTTTGTGCTCAGGATATTCTGAGTTGTCTTATGGTTGTCGGCCAGACAGATTCCGACCATGTCGTCCGTATGGATGCCGCCCCAGGCTGCGTTTATGGCATTGGGCTTGCCGGCTTCGTCGTAGGCGGCCACGATAAATACGGGCATCGGATACAACCAGGTTTTTGTTCCAAAATTCTTTCTCATAATCTTCTTGTTTTTATACGGTAATTGCTACTTTGATCACTCCGTCCAGGTGGTGTTCAAAGAGATGATAGGCTTTTTCTATTTCCTGTAAAGGGAAGCGGTGGGTGATCAGTGGCGTGGTGTCAATCTTGCCGTCGGCTATCAGCCGGAGAATTTCGGCGCAGTCGCAACCGTCCACACCGCCGGTCTTGAAGGTCAGGTTCTTGCCATACATGTCGGGTAACGGGAGCGTTTGAGGCCGGTCGTAAAGAGCTACAACCGTAACAATCGCGTTGGGACGGGCACATTGCCATGCCAGTTGGAACGTGTCTGATGCTCCGGCCACTTCGATCACGACATCGGCTCCTCCGTGGTCACTGTTCTGGCGGACAAAATCCGCGCATTCGTCCGGTGTGACCACCAGTACGTCGGGATAGTGCTTCCGAATGAAACGGATGCGTTCTTCTGACTTTTCACAAAGAATAATGCGTCGAGGTTTCTTCAACTGTACGCAAAGCAGGGTACAGATACCGGTCGGTCCGCCTCCGATCAGAAGTACGGTGTCTTCGGAAGTGATTTCCGAGATGCGGGCAGCCCAGAATCCGGTAGCCAGAATATCACCGACAAAAAGAGCCTGCTCGTCGCTCACTCCCTCCGGGATACGGTTCAGGCCCTGATCGGCATAAGGCACCCGTACGAATTCAGTCTGTCCGCCGTCAATGCGGCATCCCAAAGCCCAACCGCCATTCGGGTCCTGACAGTTGTTTACATAGCCCTTACGGCAGAAAAAACATTCCCCGCAGAAGGTTTCTACATTTACGGTCACCCGGTCGCCGGGCTTTACAGTGGTTACTTCCGCACCGGTCTGCTCTACAATGCCCACCATTTCGTGGCCCACGGTAATGCCAGGAACGGCCCGGGGCACAGAGCCGTGCTTGATATGCAGGTCGCTTGTGCAGATGCTGCTCATCGTTATCCGTACGATGGCATCGCGCGGATCCTGAATCTGTGGCACTGGTTTGTCGGTCCAGGCGAATTTTCCCTGTTCAATATAAGTATATGCTAACATAAGATTTCATTTTCAGTCTATACAAAAATACGGATTTTAATTCAGAAAAGTTTCTTTATCCCGACTTATTTGAAACTTTTCTCTATCTTCGCAAATAAACCTTGAAACATCTTTTGGGTGACTTGGTTTGAGCCTGTTCTCTTGACATGGTTACCGGATAAAATTACTATATAAATAATGAAAAAGAAATTATTGGCGTTATTGCTCCTGTTTGGAGCTTCATGTTATTCTGTAAGTGCAAAATCCGATTCGGTGGGACCGGTTCCCGCGGCCCATCAGCTGAAATGGCATGAGGCGGAGATCGGAGTGGTGTTTCATTATGACCTGCATGTGTTCGACGGTAAGGTGTATGGTCAGGGAAATAACCGGATAACCCCGGTTGAGGATTACAATATTTTTCATCCGGACAGTCTGGATACCGATCAGTGGATTCGTGCGGCCAAAGCGGCCGGTGCCAAGTTTGCCATTCTGACGGCAACGCATGAAACCGGTTTCGGTCTGTGGCAGAGTGATGTGAATCCTTATTGCTTGAAGGCGGTGAAATGGCGGGATGGCAAAGGGGATATTGTGCGGGATTTTGTCAATTCATGCCGCAAATATGATGTGCAACCGGGTATTTATATCGGAATCCGCTGGAATTCTTTGTTTGGTATCCATAATTTCAAGGCTGAAGGAGAAGGGGAGTTTGCCCGCAATCGTCAGCAATGGTACAAACGGCTGTGTGAAAAGATGGTTG
This sequence comes from uncultured bacterium, assembly GCA_905215575.1. GTDB lineage: Bacteria > Bacteroidota > Bacteroidia > Bacteroidales > Bacteroidaceae > Paraprevotella. Next base: position 34,438 of record CAJMQV010000003.1, read on the forward strand.
AAGAGATCTGTACCCGTTACGGCGATCTGTTTATGATCTGGTTTGATGGAGGGGCGGACGATCCGAAAGGATTAGGTCCCGATGTGGAACCGATTGTGAACCGTTATCAGCCGAACTGTTTGTTTTATCATAATGTGAACCGGGCCGATTTGCGTTGGGGCGGTTCGGAAAGCGGTACTGTCGGTTATCCCTGTTGGTCGAGTTTCCCATATCCTTACAGCCACAGCAATACAACCGAAAAAGTAATGGACCATAATAAATTGCTGGCTCATGGTGATCCCGAAGGAAAATATTGGGTGCCGGCTATGGCGGATACTCCTTTGCGTGGGTATAACGGGCGGCATGAATGGTTTTGGGAGCCGGGAGATGACGACCGGGCGGTCTATCCGTTGGAAAACCTGATGGATATGTATGAAAAGTCTGTGGGACGGAATGCAACTCTGATGGTGGGACTGACTCCTAATCCGGATGGACTTATTCCTGCCGGAGATGTGGCGCGCTTGCAGGAGTGGGGAGCGGAAATCCGTCGCCGTTTCGGTACTCCTTTGGCACAGACTTCAGCAATCGGAAAGCAGAAACTGTCACTGAAACTGGATAAGGCACAGCCTGTGAATTATTATCAGATACAGGAGGATATTACTAAAGGTGAACGTATTCGTGCCTATCGGGTAGAGGCTCGTGTAGACGGTAAGTGGGTTACTGTGGCCAAGGGTTCTTCGGTAGGGCACAAACGGATAGAAGCTTTTCCGGAAACCAATGCCCGCGAGTTCCGGCTGGTAGTTGAGCAGAGTACGGCTGAGCCGCAAATCCGGGATTTCAGTATTTTTAGTGTCAAACTTTGATAGCGACATACATGATAAGAATAAGGAAACTCCCCAAAGTCAGGAAACGGCTTTGGGGAATTTCCTTATTTGTTCAGTTCCCAAAAGGCAACGGCCGATGCGGCAGCCACGTTCAGAGAGTCCACTCCATGTGCCATGGGGATGCGGACCACGTAATCGGCATTCTCAATGGCCTGTTGAGGCAGACCGTCGCCTTCTGTTCCCAAAATAAGAGCCAGACGAGGTTCTTCTTTCAGAATCGGATTGTCCAAAGTGACGGATTTTTCGGTCAGAGCCAATGCTGCCGTGCGGAAGCCTAATTGCTTCAGCTCTTTTATGGGGTCTTCACTCCAGGTCCAGGGAACCAGAAACACACTGCCCATGGAAACCCTTACGGCACGTCGGTTCAGCGGATCACAGGAATCACGGGTAAGCACAACGGCATCAATGCCTAAAGCGGCGGCCGAACGGAAAATGGCTCCAATGTTGGTGGTATCTACTACGCCGTGAATTACGGCAACTCGTCGGGCATCCTTGCAGATTTCTTCTATCAGCGGAGGACGTTTGCGTTGCATGGCGCAAAGCACTCCTCGGGTCAGGGTGTATCCTGTGAGATGCGATAGGAGCTCACGTGCACCAGTATATACGGGAATATCTCCGCACTGCCGGATGATGTCGGCGGCATCGCCGGTGATGTGTTTGGCTTCGCAGAGTATGGCTTTCGGCTCATATCCGGCATCGAGAGCCACACGGATTACTTTTGGACTTTCGGCGATGAAGATCCCCCGTTCGGGATCCAGTCTGTTTCGTAGCTGAGCTTCGGTCAATGAGCTGAATATTTCTACTCCGGGATGATCCAATGATTGAATTTCTATGATAGGCATGAAAGTTTTGAAGTATTTTGAAAGTTATGGGACAAAGAATGTATATTTATGTTTCAGATAAAGGAACTTATGGCCTTTATGGGATTTCCTTTTTTAGAAGTGTCGCTTTACTCTATCACTTCCAGAAGAAAGCTTACGGGACGGAAGCCGTCGTTGCAGGAAATCATGGCCGAGTGTTCGTTCTTCATCCATCCGTCGTAAAAGTTTCCGCCTCCATGTGCCAGGACCATGACAAACGGCAGCATGCTTTGCCATGCACTTTCACAAAGTCCCTGTGGCTTGTTACCGTTTTCAGAAATGAAAACCTGTCCTTCCTCTATATCACATGCGTGTTCAATCGGATTTTCATATTTTTCCATCAAATCCAGATAGCAGGCTTTTCTCATTACTGTGATTCTGATTTTCTTCATATCTTTCCGGATAACTGTTTTGTTCTTTTCTTGGAAGGCAAAGTTATGATTTATTCGTTATTGAGATAAATTCTTTATTCGGTTTTTATTGATTCGCACTGAAAACACGTAACTTTGTATAACTATAAATAATAAAGGAAACATAATGATACATTTCAATTCTGATTATATGGCGGGAGCGCATCCCGAAGTGATGCGTCGTTTGATGGAAACGAATCTGGAACAGACTGTCGGTTACGGTATGGATGCTTATACCATTCATGCGAAGGATTTGATCCGTGAGGCTTGTAATACTCCAAATGCCGCAGTGCATCTGTTGGTTGGAGGAACACAGACCAACGCTACGGTTATCGATGCTTTGTTGTGTCGTCATGAGGGTGTTTTGGCCGCGGAAACAGCTCATATCAATGTACATGAGTCGGGAGCTATTGAAGCAACCGGCCATAAAGTGCTTACTTTGCCACAGCACGACGGAAAACTTCTGGCTTCAGAAATAGATACTTTTATCACAGATTTCTATCGGGACGAAACCTATGAGCATATGGTTGCTCCGGGGATGGTGTATATATCCCATCCTACAGAGTTGGGAACTTTGTACTCGCTTTCGGAACTGGAAGCCATTAGCGAAGTCTGCCATCGGGCCGGCATTCCGCTTTATCTGGACGGGGCGCGTTTGGGATATGCCCTGTCAGCTCCTTCGTCGGATGTTACGTTGCAGGATATAGCCCGCCTTTGCGATGTGTTTTATATAGGAGGCACAAAGGTTGGGGCTTTGTTTGGTGAGGCTGTTGTTGCGGCTGATCCGAACCGCTTGCCTCATTTCTATCCGTTGATCAAGCAGCACGGAGCTTTATTGGCTAAAGGGCGTCTGCTCGGAGTGCAGTTTGAAACTTTGTTTGTGGATGGTCTTTATGAACGTATTGGAGAGCATGCCGTGCGCCTGGCTTTGAAACTGAAGGAGGCTTTCCGGAGCAAAGGATACCGCCTTTTCTTGGATTCGCCAACCAATCAGCAGTTTGTCTGTCTGCCTAACACGGTGATTGACCGTTTGTCGGAACAGGTTACATTCGAATTGTGGGGACCGCGCGGAGAAACAGAAACTGTGGTGCGTTTCGTGACGAGTTGGGCTACTCGGGAAGAGGATGTTGACACCTTGATTTCCTTATTGTAGTTTCAGAATGATTCTGCTCCTATTATAATGTATTTGAAAGGGGCAGAATCATTTTTATGACAGGGTAAATGGTTAAATGTTTTACTAAATAAAAATAAAGTATTAACTTTGCAGCGCAAATAAAAAAATAAAGTTTTGATGCAGGAAAAAGTAAATAACACTTCGCGTGAGTGTTTGCGTCAGTTGATTCGTACCCGTATGGCTTCCCGACAGGCCATGCAGCGCTTTTTGAAAAATGTAGGAGCAGACATCACTTTTGAGATGTTACAGATTATGAGTTGCCTTTGGTCTGAACAGGGAGTTAGCCAACAAGTACTGGCCGAGCGTACGGCAAAAGATAAGGCTTGCCTGACTAATTTGATGTTGAATCTGGAGCGTAAGGGATATGTTTGTCGTAAGGAAGATATTCATGACCGTCGTAACAAACTGGTATTTCTGACAGAAGAAGGAGAAGCTTTCCGTCGTTGGTTGGTTCCTCAGCTGAAAGAATACTACAAGCGTTTGGATGATCTGATGGGAGAAGAAAAACTAAAACATATTCAGGAACTGCTTCAGGAGTTACAACATGCGTTGGAAACCTATTAATTTGCTGGTCTTCCTCATAGGACTATGGGGGAAGGCCGATAATATTCATGCACGACAGGACACACTTTTTTTGTCATTACCTCAACTCTTCGAACGGGTTAGTCAGGAGCATCTTCGTCTGGCGGCCGATCGGTTGAAAGAGAATATAGCCAGAGAGCAGGCCCGTACGGCTCGTACGGCTCGCCTTCCAGAGATAAATATTGGTTTGAAAGGCGGTTATTTAGGGCAACCCATAGTGTGGCAACATGGTTTGAGTGACGCTACGCGTCCCGAGTCGCCCGACTGGCAGCAGAATTATACCTTTGATTTTTCGCAACCGGTTTATCAGGGCGGACGCATCCGTTATGCTATTCGTCAGGCTGATTTGGCCCAGGAACTTGCCACGTTGCAGACTGAGGCTGACTGTGCGGAAATCAAGCTGACTTTATTGGATCAGTATCTTTCTCTGTTCAGTCTTTACAAGCAATGCCGTGTGTTGCAGCGCAATATTGAAGAATCGGAACAGCGGTTGAAGAATATACGCCGTATGTGTGAGGAGGGAGTGATTACCAATAATGATGTGTTGCGCAGTGAGATGCAATTGACCGACAATCGTCTGTCACTGTCTGAAACGCAGAATAATATTCGCTTGGTGTCACAGCAGTTGGACATTCTGCTTGGCATGGATGAGCAACTGCTGCTTGTTCCCGATACGGCTTTGCTGGAACAGGATTGTCCGATCGTTTCATACGAAGACTATGTCGATCGGGCTTATGCTGTGGAACCATCCATGCGTCTGTTGCAGAAACAGACGGAAATGGCTCAGAATCAGATTCGCCTGACGCAGGCAGAGCAAATGCCCCGTCTGTCGCTTTACGCTTCGAATACTCTGGCCCGGCCGATCACGCGCACCATGGCCGATTTGTATAACAACAGCTGGAATGTGGGGCTTACGTTTTCTTATTCTTTGTCCTCGCTTTATCAGAACCGTCATCGCATGAGTGAGGCACGCCAACAGGTGAAGCTTTTGCAAAATACTGCGGACCAGAGCCGTCAGCAAATCCGTATGGCAGTTCAGAAAGCTTTGTTGAAGCATCGCGAGGCATTGGATCGGGTAGAGGCAATGAAGCTTTCTGTCCGTCAGGCCGAGGAGAACTATCGTATTATGAACAACCGCTATCTGAATCAGTTGGCCATACTTACGGACCTGCTCGATGCGGACAATTTGCGGTTGAATGCGGAATTGCAACTAACTACAGCCCGTACCCGGGCACTTTATACCTATTATGAATTGCAGCGCATGATAGGCAATTTATAATTCAGAATCTTTAGTCCTAATAGAATATGTCAAAGTCATTCATTCAAATCCGATATGAGCGCCTGAAAAAGAAAAAGCGCCGGAATATCATCTTGAACATCGTATGTTTGCTTATTGCCGGTTCCGGTCTGGCCTGGACCGCCAATTATTTCTGGCGTTACATCAGTTATGAGATTACGAATGATGCTTTTGTCGATCAGTATGTGGCACCGGTCAATGTCCGTGTGTCGGGATATATTCAGGAAGTGCGTTTTCGGGAACATCAGTATGTACATGCGGGAGATACTTTGGTCGTACTTGATAACCGTGAATATCTGATTCGTCAGAAGGAGGCGGAGGCCGCCTTGTTGGATGCCAAGGGCGAAGGCCAAGTGCTGGCTTCTGGCATACGCACCTCGCAAAGTCGTATTGATGAGCAGGATGCCAACCTGGCCGAAGCGAAAGCCAAACTGTGGCAGGCTGAGCAGGATTACCACCGTTATGAGCGTCTGTTGCAGGAAGAGTCCGTTCCGCGTCAGCAGTATGATCAGATGAAGGCTGCCTACGAAGCTGCTCAGGCACGCTATGATGCTTTGCTGAAGCAAAAGGAAGCGGCTCATTCGCAATATGATGAGGCTACCCATAAGCAAGTGGGAGTGCAGGCCGGTGTGCTGCGTGCCGAGGCGGCACTCGATCTGGCCAATCTGAATCTTTCTTACACAGTGGTCACCGCTCCTTATAGTGGCTATATGGGGCGCCGTACTCTGGAGCCGGGGCAATATGTCTCTGCCGGACAGACTTTGTCTTATCTGGTACGTCAGTCCGGCAAGTGGATTACCGCCAATTATCGTGAAACCCAGATTGCTCATATTTATATCGGACAGCCGGTACGTATTAAAGTGGATGGTATTCCCGGAAAAGTTTTTCAGGGCCACGTCACGGCTATTTCCGAGGCTACAGGTTCCAAATACTCTTTGGTACCGACAGACAATTCTGCCGGTAACTTTGTGAAGGTACAGCAACGCATACCCGTTCGGATTGATCTTGACGATGTGGACGAGGAAAGCATGAGTCAGTTGCGTGCCGGTATGATGGTGGTTACAGAAGCGGAGCGGAAAAGATGAAGACGGCGAAAGAACTGGATATACCGGTACGGAGCTGGGTGCCCGACCGTTTGGCTGTGATTCTCCTGTTTCTGGTGATGCTTCCCATCGCCATGCTCAACGGTACTTATACCGGAAGTATTGTCGAGGTGTCCAATACTTTAGGCGTTTATACCGAGGATATCACAATCGGTTATTATGCCGCTTCGGCAGGCATGGCCGTGTCTTATCCCATTGTACCTAAGATTCTGGCCACGTTTTCTTCCAAAACCCTTTTGGTGGCCGACCTCACCTTGCAGTTTCTGCTCAGTTGGTTCTGTGCCCGTCAGTCACAGATCGAGCTGCTTATTGCCTCCAGTTTCATCATCGGATTTCTGAAAGGCTTTCTGATGTTGTGGGTTATCCGGCGCATCAAGTTTATTTTCAGTCCGGCCGATGTGCGCAGTGAATTCTATGCCTATTTCTATCCGCTGGTGTTCGGTTGCGGACAGCTTTCGATGGTCATTACCGCTTTGCTGGCCTATCATTACGACTGGAAGTACATGTATTATTTCATGATGCTGCTTCTGCTTGTGGCTCTTTTGGCGGTATTGCTTTTCATGCGTCACGACCGTCCGGCCAAACCGGTACCCTGGCGGGAACTCCATTTGCGTGAGATGCTCATCATTTCTACCGGACTGCTCATGCTCATCTATGTGATAACCTATGGTAAGGTGCTCGACTGGATGGCTTCTTCGCGCATTATTCTTTATATCGTTTTGGCTCCATTGCTGATAGCTCTTTTTCTCTGGGAGCAGTTTCACTCTACGCATCCCTATGTCAGCCTGAAGCCTTTGTTTCAGTGGAAGGCCATTTTGGGATACTTCTATATGATGCTGGTTATGTTCTTCAGTACCTCTACCAGTCTGCTCACCAGCTACCTCACCACGATACTCCGTGTGGACAATACGCATAGCTATACTCTTTATATATGGTTGCTGCCCGGTTATCTGCTCGGAGCGGTTGTCTGTTTCTGGTGGTTCCGTTGGCAGCGTTGGCGTTTCCGTTTTCTGATAGCCGGTGGAATGGCTTGTTTTGCGGCTTTCTTCGGAATGCTTTATTTTGGAGTTTCGCCCGACAGTACTTATGAGATGCTCTATCTGCCCATGTTCCTGCGCGGACTGGGAATGCTTACGCTGATTATCGCTTTTGCCCTTTTCGCCGTGGAGGATCTGCCGCCGAAATATCTGCTGGCCAATGCCTTTTTCCTGATAACCTTCCGGTCTGTGCTGACTCCAGTTGTGGCTTCGGCCTTTTATAATAATGCTTTGTACTATCTGCAGCAGAAATATCTGGTTCAGCTGGCGGAGAATACGACAATGATTGATCCGCTGGCAGCCTCCCGTTGGAATTCATCTTTTGCTTCGGCCTTGCAGCAAGGACAGGGTACGGACGAGGCCATGCAGTTGGCCACGAATACCCTTTACACCGTGCTACAGCAGCAAAGCACTCTGCTAGCCTTGAAACATTTGCTTGGCTGGCTGTTTGCTGTGACTGTAGTGCTTACTGTCGTGTCACGGTTCATTCCGTTCCATAAAACAGTACGTGTTCCGGTAATCCATACCGGTGAAGATATGGTATAATGAAAAAAACGTCCCGACGAAATGTGCAATTCATCGAAAGGAATTGCAATTTTTGTCGGGATGATTTTGTATTTTCGATGTCTCTGAGGAAGTAATACTCAAGAGTGAGTTGAATGAAGCCTGTGAAAATCATTTTTTAGCCCAATAAGGAAATGGTCGTTTTATAAATAGGTATTTTTCTGTAATCGTTGGATTTCATGGGTTAATTTATATTAGTGTGCAAGGTTTTTTATGTTTTAATTGGTTAATGTATTAATCTTTTATCTTAATATGAATTTTAAAAGAAGTATCATTTAACTTCATATATTACTATAAGTTCATTAGAATATGCATATAATGTTATATTTATTCATTTTAATCTGCTTTTTTATTCCAAATCATTAATATTGCTGCTTGTTGCGTAAAAAAAAAGGATATTTTTTTTTGCTTTTAATATATATCCCTATATTTGCAATCGAATAACAAATTAATTAAAAATTAAGTTTTATGCAAAAATTATCTACTTATTCAGTAAAGGGCATTCTGATGGCTTTGCTATGCTTACTGTTTGTAGGTCTTGATGCAAAAGCCGTTCGGTCTTCTGCAGTTGAAGATCTGAATATAGACTTGAAGGTTGGAGAGACTTATGAGTATAAGGCTTTTCAGTCAGTCTATGTTTCATACGTAGCCACAGAAAATGGAGTCCTTAAATTGGAGAACCATTCTCCTTACGGTTCTTTTTTGAGTCAGACAAAAGGACGTTATGTTGACACTTCAACAGAAACTTTAAAGACTGCTGTGAATGGAGTTCTGGAAGTGGATGTTCAGACAGGTGTCACTTATTATTTTTATCAGTGGATGATGGATGCCGGAAGTTTTACTTCTTCTTTCAGAAAGGCTGATGAAATTAAAATGGAATTGGTGTCTGTAACTCCAGAAGAAGGTTCTGTACTTTCTTCCGAAGACGCTTCTCTGGTGTCTTATGCCTTTAACAACGATGTGCTGATTGACAATGCAACTGTTACTTCAGGAACACAGACTGCTACAGTGGATGTGAACGTTACTTCAGACCGTTTTGCTTCTTTGGATGTTCTTTCTGTTTTGACAGGATGGCTTAAGGATGAGAAAGTAAAAGCCGGTGATGATTTGACTATTACTTTAAATAATGTGCGTTATGCTAAAGACCAGAGCATTATCTACGGCGAAGACGGTTCTTTAAGTGTAACTTATAAAATTGCTGCAAAAGCTTTGGAGCTGGTTAGTGTAACTGGTGCATCTTTGGATAAGTTCACCGATTTCCTTTCATATTATGTTCCTTCAAATCCTGCATCCAAGATTGTCTTGACTTTTGACGGCAATTTGTTGAATGATGCCGATGACGCTCCGAAGGCTATTCTGAATTATGGAGATCTTGACATGGATGCTGTCGGTGGTTATTATCAGGAGAGTATCCCAGTAGTGGTTGAGGGTAATACAGCTACCGTTGATTTGTCTGGTAAACTCAGACGTACTCAGGATATGACTCCGAATTACAGTTCTGATGATGATATCTATAAGATTCTTTCTATTAAGGTATCTAATCTGAAATCAGAAGACGGACAGTATATTGCTTCTACACAGCCAGGTGCTGTCGGTTCTATTTCCTTTATGTTCAATCTGGTGGATGTAACAGCAAATGTTACCAGTGACTTTACTCCGGGAGATGGTGCTTCACTGACAGATGTTGATAATTTGGAAATCTGGATTCAGAACGATGCTGCTTTGATTTATGAAGGTGTACGTTTTGACTACGTTGCTGGTGGTGTACAGAAAAGTACCATTGTCATGAACGACAAGATTGAGAAGGTTGAGGACCCTACAGATAAGACAGCAATGATTTTGACTGTTCCAGTACCACGCATGATTGCTGATGAAGGCTCTGAGGTTAAGGTATCCTTGTCTGCTTTGTCTACTGCTGATGGATTGGATCACAGTCAGGATGTGGTTGCCACTTATAAGGCACCTGTTTATTCTCAGGAAGATACAGAGTTGAAGATCTTGAGCTGTAACTATGAGAACGGTGGTTCTTACGAAAAGATTCCGGCAAAAGATAAACTGATTTTGACAACTTCTAAAGATGATGAGATCGGTTTCATGATTTTCGATATCAAGGATATTACAACTGATGAAATTGTGAAGTCTTCTTCAATCTTCCAGAAAGAAGAAAGCGGATGGTCTAACTACTTCTATTATGACTGCGTTCTGATGGAAGGTCATCAATATGAATTGGTTGTTACTGCCTATAAGACAGAAGACGATTATAATTACGGAGCTGATCCTCTGGGAGTAGGCAAGGTTACTTGGAATGGTTTGACCAAACCTTATGAATACAGTGATGCTACTCTGGAAAGTATTAATCCTGGACCAACACCGGAAGATGATACAACTTTGGATACTCCTGTAAAGATTGAAACTGCTGATGAGGATTATAGTATTGATTTGACTTTCACTAAGCCGGTTACTGTCAATGCTTTCATTATTCATAGATTCGGTATGACTGCTGATTTGAAGTCTGTTACTTCAAATGAAGACAAGACTGTTTGGACTTTGGTTATTGGTAAAGAATATCTTGCCACTGCTCCAGAAACGATTCAGCTTTCTGTTTCTGCAAAGGATGAGCAGGGAAGAACAGTTAAGGCTACTCATGGAGAAGATGATGGTAGTTACTGGATTTTATACTATTCTTGTACAGTACAAGTTCCAGATGTGACAATTTCTACAGTAGAAACTGCTGGTGTTGTTACCGGACTTAAATTTGATTGTGTAAAGTACCTGTCTCAATCTTATTTGGCAGGTAAGGAAATAAAGATCTATGATTTGGCTAACCGTACAGTGGTTTATACCATAGAGAGCGGTGCTCAGTTCACTCCGGTAGTTCCTGAAGAAGAACAGGATAATCCGTTCTATCAGCCTAATTCACTGATCTATTACTTTGACAAGCCTCTGGCAGACGGAGCTTACAATGTGATTTTGCCACGCGGTTACTTCATTTTGGGTGAACAGTTTGATTCATTCAACAACAAGGAGGAAGTCTATAACTTCACTGTAGGTTCTTCAACCGGTGACGGTGAACTGGACAAGACCTTTGAACCTGCATCTGTAACTCCATCTGGCGAAGAGTCAGTCTACAGCATTAAGGAAATCCGCCTGAAGATGCCGACTACATTCTCTCTCAATGAGAAAGATCCTAAGGAAGTCAGTCTGGTTGGACGTTTGAGCGGTAGCACAATCACTGGTACTTTGAGCCGTGATCCGGAAGATGAGTTCTTTACTGTTCTGGTTACTTTGGAAAAAGAGGTAACAACTCCAGATTCTTATATGCTGGTTATTCCTGAGGAGGCATTTGGTGACGATGAGTATGGAGCAACTGAGTTTACCGGTGGTAAGTGTAATCCTAAGTTGATGTACTCAATTGTAGTAGTAGCCGCTCCGAAACCAATCGAGATTACTCCGGCCGACGGCGCTGAGGTTGAAGAGTTGAGTGAATTCTTCTTCAAGGGTGTTGAAATCAACGATTACACCAAGGAGATGGTTCTGAAGGATAAGGATGGTAACGAATTGGCTAAGTTCAATGCCGATAAATTGGAATGGGTATACGAAGATGATAACTGGGAGAACTTCTTGGGTTACAGTTATACTTTGGCTGAAGCAATTACTGAACCGGGTGACTATACTTTGGAAATTCCGGAAGGTTTGCTGGCTTATTCTAACTTCGAGCCGATCCCAGCCATGACCTTGAAGTACCACATTGCTGATCCTACAACTGGTATTCAGAATGTATGGGGCGACAATGCTCAGGTAACAGTTTACACAATTAATGGTGTATTGCTCTATCATAACGCTGATGCTTCTGTAGTGAAGAATCTGAAGAAGGGACTTTATATCATTAATGGTAAGAAGGTAGCTGTTAAGTAATTGATTTGACAGAATAATTTTAGGGAGGAAAGGTAACCATGATGTTATCTTTCCTCTTTTTTCCCGCAGCCGGGTGGCTTGCGGGTTTTGACATTTAATAAATAGTAGATTATGACTTTTATCAGATTGAAAAAAAATCAGAAAAGAATGCAGGGAGGTGTTCGTTTCAAAACGCTTTCCATGGCTCTTCTGTGTTGTGCTTCTTTAGCGGCTTCACCCGTTATCCGCAAGAGCATTACCGTGACACAACCCGATGGAAGTGAACTGGTACTGATGCCTCATGGAGATGAGTTTGGAGTGTGGTATACCGATACAGAGGGACGGGTGATGGTGCAGGATGCACAAGGTAATTTTGTTTATGTCAGTGCGGATGCTGCCCTTATGAATCGAACTAAAGCTGTGGCTCAGAATCGTATTGGAGAGATGTCTGTTCACGAAGGAAGTCCGCGCATTCCGGTTATTCTGGTTTCTTTTGCTGACAAGGATTTCTCGGAAAAGGACCCGAAGGCCGGGTTTGAGAACCGTTTGTGCAGAGCGGCTACATTAAGTGAGGTGGAAGCCGGAAACGGTTCGGCCTATCAGTATTTTGTGGATCAGAGCGACGGTAAGTTTACACCGGAATTTGAAATAATCGGTCCGTTGAAACTGTCTCAGCCTGAAGCTTCCTACGTAAACAAAGAAGCAGAGATGGTCAGTGAGGCTGTAGCGTTGGCGTCAGCGCAGGGCATTGTGTCAGACTGGTCTGTTTATGACAGTGATGGAGATGGAAAGGTAGATGCGTCTTATGTGATCTTTGCCGGTGAAGGACGTCATGCGCATCCTCAGGATATGACACTGATCTGGCCTCAGACTTCTGTCTTTGTAAATAATCCGCCACAGGCAGACGGCGTTACCTTTCATGCTTATTCCTGCTGCAATGAATTGCTTTATGGCGAATTGGACGGCTTCGGCACTTTCTGCCATGAGTTCAGTCATCAGTTGGGATTGCCGGATTTCTACCGTACCGACGGTGGCATATTGAGTGAGTTCAATATGGGGCCTTGGTCATTGATGGATTATGGAAGTTATAACGGAAGCGGTTATCTGCCTGTAGGTTATCGTGCCTTGGAAAAATGGTGTATGGGATGGCTGGAACCTATAGAGCTGGAAAAGGCTGCTACTGTTGTGGGATGGCCGGCTAATGCCGCACCGTTCAAGATTTCCAATGATGTGGACAATTCCGAATATTATATTCTGGAAACTGTTGATAAAAAAGGATGGAATCATGCTTGTCCGGCAGAAGGTATTCTTGTGACACACGTTTATTTGCCCGGAGGATTCAAGTCGAATTCTTGGAAAGACAATTCTTTAAATAACAGTGCAGCTCCAAGCGTACATGTTATTGCTGCCGACAATGAGCGTTTACAATTGGTTACCGGTGTAAATGAGGCGGAATATGAAGAGAGCATCCGCCACGATCTGTATCCTAACGAAGCCGGAAATAATGAATTGACCAATACTTCTACTCCGGCTGCAAATGTGTATGTAGGTCTTTGGGGACAGATGAATAAACCGATAACAGAGATGACTTATGATGCTCAGACAGGGCGTGCTTCTTTCTTGTTTATGGGAGGTGATGATCAAAACATCATAACTTCTGTCAGTGCTCCTATGAAACAGAATGGAAAGGAAAAGGGCTGTTGGAGTCTGGATGGATTGCGTTGGGAGAAACAACCAAACCAGAAAGGTATTTATATTATTCGAGATGGTCAGGGAAATCTGATTAAGGTTTGCCGATAAAATTCTTTCTGATGGCTGAAAACAAATAGCCCGGACTCAGTGAACTGATGTCCGGGCTATTTGTTTTTTAGATATATCAAGAGCTGATTATCGGGTCAGTTCCAGATTCAGGAACTGATTGATGGCTCCCATATTCTGATCGTCCTTGTAGGCAGACAGAGCAAAACCTCCCATTTTCTTTCCGTCCTGGAATGTGCTGTCGGCCTTGAACGGATAATTGAGTTTGTCGTTCAGATACTCCGGATTACAGAAATAGTGTCGGGCTGCGCTTTCTTTTTCTTTGGAGTAAATGATGCTTTCTTCGGACAAGCCGCAAACATATACCTGATATTGTGAATTATACATACCGGCATAGCTGTTGGTGACAATGGCCAGAGAGTTTCCGTAAGCAACGGCTGGAATACGGATTCCGTCTTGCAATCCGTCAATTACCAGTTGGTTTCCGTTGGCAGAGATTTGAATGTTCTTTTGCTGTTGCTTGCCGCTTTTATCCTGCCATTTAGCTGTCCAATTGCCTAAGAAGTTGCTGGTTTCGTACTGATAGATTCCTGTCGTGATGGTCTGGTTCAGAGACTCACAATAGAATTGTACTTTTGCATAACGTGGCGCTCCGCTTGTGTTGGATGCGATATTTAACGTAGTGCCTTCAGTACCTATGTTCGGAGTAATCCACGAAGCTTCTGTTGAGGCTGCATAATCAAAAACGGTTTTGATATCATAAACCAGCTTTTGCTGCTTGTTGTTTACGATAAAGGTGTCCTGGCCCGCATCACTTCTGAAGTAACCGCCTGCTTGTGATACCGGAACCTTTTGGCTGCCATCCGCAGATGTGATGGTTACTACGGCTGTACGGCCTTCGAGAGAAGTATTATTAGATACTTCCAGAAGCACACTGTCTTGTTTGCAGGTCACCTGACACCAGTCTTCGGATGAACTGGCGGTAAAGTTGCCGGACTGAGACAGGACGATATAACCTTTTGACTCTTTAGCCTGGAAATAGGCCTCCGATTTGACTACCTGTAAAGAGTAAGTGCTCTCTTCGTCCTGGCAACTGACGGCACCCATACAAAGCATGGGTACCATCAGAAAAGGAATATATTTTTTCATTATTCTTGTGCTTTTTGTTTAAACTCAATGTTGTTGTAACTTTCCAATACACCGATAGGGGAACTTTCCAGTGAGGCTTCCTTAAAGGCATAGAAAACAAAGCCCTCTAATGAAGTACCGGAAGAACGTCCGTTATCCTTGAATGTGAGAATTCGTGGAGACAACTGTTTGGCTTCACTGACAATTCCGGCTGTTTCGGTCATGAACATGGTTCCCTGATCCGGGTTCCATGGGCAGAGATACAGGTAAGCGTTTACTTTTTCACCGCTTTCATAAGTCAGCTGTACTGCGGTAAGGAACTGTGTACGGAACTCCAGCATACCGGTAATTTTGTTGTAAAGTGCTTTGGTTTCCACTTTCATGCTTCCGCAAGGGATTTTTACAGACAGGGTGTCGCTTTCGTTCAGACGGGTGAACTCAATGCTTACCGTGGTGTCTTGGCGTTCAAACATATAACTGTAGCTGGCTTCCCATTCATTGTCTGTGTAGAATTCGATCGGAACCCAATAATCAGGACGTTCGTACTGCAAGACAACAGAAGCATCCTCTGTGGCTATGAATTTCTTATTGCTTTCATCCCAAGTGAATTCACTTACGTTGGTATTGTTTACTGTAAGCGGTTCAAACAGACGGATACCTTTGTCTGTATAGGCGAAAGAAGTTTTTTGGGTGCTTTCCTTGCCATTGCCATCGGTTTGACTGATGAGCAGCACATTTGACTGAGAGTAGATGTTCTTGTTGAAAGCATAACCGTTCTGATAACCTACGAGTGTAGCATACTCGGCACTCTCTTCGCGAACTTTCTTGCAGCCGTTCAGGTAAGTATCCCAATTTACATCCTCAGCCATTCGTTTCATGGTCAGGATTGTATTGTGCTTCTTTCCTTTCAAGGTAATGGCTTCTGGAGTAGCATTGGTAATGACAAACTCGAAATCTCCTTCCAGACCGTCGGCGTCGAACACACCTTTCGGCTCTGACCAATAATGAATCAGCGCATTATAGGTGCTGAATGATAGGGTAGGACCCTGGTCCTTTAGCAAAGAAAATTTTGAAGTGACACGTTCGCCCACCTCTATGGCTTTAGCTTCTCCATAGCCTCTGACGCGTGTATCTGAGGCGATAGTAACATCTTCTCCTTCGAATTTCATAAGAAGAACCACACCACCGATGTCGTGCATCTCACCGCCGGCATAATATTCCAATAACCATCCGTTGGGAGCTTCAGTCAGAATCTTCCGATATTCCTTCAGACTGGTTTCAACGCGTTGTCCGGGATCCTCGCTGAAAATCTCTTCTTCGCTGAAGAAGCAGGATTGCATCAGCAGGGTAATCATGAATAAACAACTGATTAAACTATATTTTCTCATAACTGTTCCTTAATTAATGTTTTCTAGATCCAGATTGTGAATTTCGCTGCAACGACGCTGCACAACACTGCGAAGCTCGTCCATGTCAATGTTCCAGGATTCCTGCATATATGTTTTGACCAACTCCAGTTTTCGGGTGACTAACTGGGCACCTTCTTCACCGCAATCCTTCAGCATGGCATCCCATGAGGCCTGGTCTTGAGTGATGTAGGTTGACAAGGTCTCTGCAAAGTCCTCATCAGGCTGTTCCATGGCATATGGAGTTACGAAACCTCTCTTGTGCGCTGTAGAATCGGCTGTTTCTTCCCATTGTGAACCGATGTAGCCACTTTCGGTGATTGTCTTGAAGTCCGTGCTGTAAGGTTTTGTCTGATGCAGGATATGTGAGAACTCATGATGCATGACGTGGAAGTAACTGGTATTCAACTGCTCCGGATGCTGGATATAATTGTCTATATAGTTTACATTATAGAGCATAACCTTCATACCACCTTCTGCGGTACCCAGCATCTCGGTTTGGGTGTCGGCATTATAGGCCGATGAACCGATGAGCATGATCTGTTTGGGCACATAAGTACGCATGAAGTCGATTCCGGCAACTTCGTCATAGGCTTCCAGCCAGACATATTTTACGATTTTTGAAAGTTTGATGGCATTCTCTGTCTTTACCGGAGCCAGATCGTAGGCCAGATTACTTTCGATGTCTTCCCATTTGTATTTTACATCAATGTTATATGGAGCTACATAATTATTCAGCAGCCACTGGTCAAAAGCATTGCGTTCGGGTGCTGTTGTATCGAAGTTGCTTCCAGGAGTGACTTCGTCCCGGTCGCATGAAGTGGCACCGAAGCAGCAGGCTGCCAAAAACAGATAACCTATATATTTTCTAATCATTTGGTTTACTTGTTAATTTGTGATCTGTTATCTATGATATATTATGATCTCGGATTTGCTTCCAGACCGGCTAATATGACATCTGCCGGAAGCTGGATGGCACGACGTGGATCGTCCGCTTTCAACTCATCGGTTACGGTGATTTCCTTGTCTTCGATAATTCTGCGATAGATGGTAATACCATAACGCTTGATGTCGCCCCAACGCAGACCTTCGTGCAAGGTTGTAATACGACGGGCATGCAGGATGAATTGAATCAGGTTTTCTTGTGTACCGGCTTCCAATGCAAAATCCGGATGAAGTTCCTTCTTGACAGTCGGTTCAGTCGGTGTGTAATAAGCAATATTGCCGTAGAACTGATTGATGTTTTCTTCTGTCAGCTGTACCTTGGAAGTGGTATAGGCGTTCAGCCAGCACTGCATGTCGGCAATGGCCTTGGTGTACTGTTTGGTCAGTGCATAGGCTTCTGCGCGGACGAGTAAGGTTTCGTCGGTGTTGAAGGCTGAACTGATGATATTATAATAACCGTTGCCCAAAACCGGATCGGTATACTCCATATAATAGAGCGGGAACTTTCTGAACACCACTTTAGGAATGCTGGTATAGTCTGCCGGCTGCTGTTTCAGAGTGCTGGTGCAATCTCCCCAAACTCCGGTTGAGCTGCAAGTTTCTGTTTCTGCAATCGTCGGGTTGTGGCAATAACGGTTTGAGGTTGTCAACGGACCGTTGTAAAGTCCCCAGAAAGAACGTGAGGTTATCAATAACAGGTTTGCCTGTTCTGTGGTGCTGATATAGGCGTTAGGCTGATGATCTTCATTTAAAGATAACTTACCCAAGGCTTCCCAGTCACGCAGCACCAGACTGGCATTGTCGCCCAAAACTACGTTGGCACATTCAATGGCACGTTCGTATTTTCCATAATACAAATAGAAACGTGCAGCAAAGGCAAAAGCAGCTTTTCGGTTGAAGTGATATTTGGGTACGCTGTAATTGTTGTCATTAATCAAAGCAAGACCTTCTTCGATATCTTTGGCAATCTTTTCGTAAGTCTGACCGATGGTGCCGCGCTCATAGCTTGGATTGACCGTAGTTTCCGGCTTGGTGCTGTAAGGAATACCCAATGCAGTATTCTGATTGCTGGCAGTCCAGGCATTGCAGAAAATGTAGCTCAGCATGAAGTGTCCGTAAGCACGACACAAAAGAGCTTCACCTTTCTGTGCTTTCAAATCTTCGGTGTCACCCAATTTCTCGATAGCTTCCAGAGCATGATTGCTGACGGCAACGGCTTTATAGCATGCTTCCCAATAAGCACCCGGACTGTCGTTACCGGATTCTTTTGTATCTTTCCAATGATAAACCTCTTCTGAAAGACGGTCTAACTCCATATTTCTGGAACCGTTGTCATCTGTATTGTCTGATGAAAATTCTGCCAGCATATTCCAATTGGCAGTGGGATAGGCATCCACAAGCACCTTACTGATCTTTTCAGGTGTATTCAATTCTGTACGGTTATCAGGCATTGTATCCAGAAAGTCGTTGCATGATGAGCATGCAAACAGAATAGATGGAACAACGATTGCTTGCAATATTTTTTTCATTTTCTTTTTTTATACTTTGTAATACACTTGTTAAATTCCTAATCTAAGAGTAAAGGTAAACTGACGGGGTACTGGTGAAGCAACACCACCGGAGTTGATGAATTCCGGATCTTGTCCGTTCAGTTTCTTGTCTGCATAGAGAAGGCAAAGGTTGGTTGCCTGTAATTTTGCTGACAGGCTGGATATCTTCAGAGTAGAGCAGATCTTTTTCGGAAAATCATAGTTCAAAGAGATTTCCTTCAGACGGATGAATCCTCCGTCGGCTACTCTTTCTGTTGAATAGTTATAGGCATTGTATGCCGTTGCGAGCTGAGTATTGTTATAATACTGACGGTAGCTCAATATGGTTGGAATAGTAGTATACTTCTCATCGCCCGGTTTCATCCAGCGGTTCTGGAACTCGCGTGAAGTAGCGGTAAGGTCGGTATATTTAGCGCTGAATACAGGGTCCAGACGAACAACATTACCGCCAGAGTAGGTGATGTAGACATTCAGACGGAAGTTCTTGTAAGAGAAAGTATTTCCTAAACTACCGCTGAAAGTCGGGTCGGTCGGTCCTTCATACTTCAACCAAGAGAAGTCGTCGCTGTATTGGAAACTCAGATCTGTACTGGTTATCTCACCCTTTTCGTTATAGAATGTCGGGATACCGTTTTCGTCCAAGCCTGCAAATGGAATAGAGAACAATCCTCGGTGTGGGTAACCCACCATGGTGAATCCGGTACCGCTCACATAGTCCATTGTAGAAGCGATGGCATTCAGTTGGGTTACTTCATTCTTATAAACAGAATAGATGAAGTCTGTTGTCCATCTGAAGTTCTTGTTCTGAATGTTGGTTGAAGAGATGCTCAATTCAAAACCATGTGATTTCATGGCTGCAACATTGGCATATTTGGAAATTTCTCCTCCAACACCCTGAGTTCTTGTTGTTCCGATCAAATCATGGTTGTCGCGAGTATAGAAATCCATGCTGGTGTTGATTCTATTGTCGAACAGACCGATTTCCACACCGACATTGAACTCAGTTTTCTTTTCATAAGTCAGATCGTCGTTTGCCAGCATAACCAGTTCCAAACCGCTTTCCTGAGTTCCGGTCATTGGGCGGAATGGGTTGTAGCTTGAGAATATTGCTGTAGAGTTGGTCAAATTCGGACCACGGTCTCCGGTCAGTGAGTATGACAGCTTCAGAGAAGCGGTAGATACAACATCTTTTATTGGAGCGAAGAATTTTTCCTGATCCAGATTCCATCTACCGGAGATGTTCCATGTAGGCAACCAGCGTGCTGAACGTGAACGTCCCAGTTGGTTTGTACCCTCGTAACGTACAGTACCGTTTACAGAATATCTCTGCTGGTAGGCGTAGTTGGCATTGAGGAAGAAGGCGGCACTTCTGGAATGAGTGTGTGACAGACCGTAATAGCTGGTTCCCTGCTCAATAGCCTGCTTGAAATACTGATAGATATAGAATGGAGTTTCTCCCATTTCATATTGCATACCGATACCATTGAAGGTAGAATAGTCGTAGTCGGTAGCATTGGTTTCCATACCTCCGTATACATTAGTCAAGTGGTCGTCTTTCCACAGACGGTTCCAAGAGAATGAAGTACGGAAATCAAATCCTTTGGTCTTATAGTCTGTGCGGCGATAGATACCTCCTTCCGGCAGTACACTGATAGGAAGGTCGTAAGGATGATCCGGATCCGGGTACAGTTTGTCATTGGCATCGATGATGATGGAGTTGTCCATAGCACGGTAGGCGTTAGCCTGATTGGATTCATCCTTGATGAAATGCTCGTTGTCTATCGTATTATATTTCAAAGCACCCAAAACACTTAATTCCAATTCTTTCACGGGGGCCCATTTCAATTCTGTCTGGAATTTCAAGTCGACCGTATTCAGTTCGATATAGTTATTATCCAGTTCCTTGAAGATGTTGAAGTCTGCATAGTTGCGACGATAAGTCTCCTTTGGATCAAGTGTGCGTGAAGAGTTCAGTGCATAAGAATAGGGGTTAATGTCAAAATCACGGCTGATTTCTCCATCTACCAGATTCACAGCCTGACTGGAAGTTCCCGGGGCCTCCTGTTTTCTGTATGCTGCGTTGCTGAGCAGGTTCAAAGTTACTTTTTTACCTAGCTTATAAGATGTGTTTAAGTTAGCGGTATAGCGCTGCACTCCACTTTTCAGATACCATCCCGGATCGTTCATCAAACTCAGTGAAGCATAATAGGTAGCTTTGTCACTACCAGATGACACACTGATAGAGTGGTTTTGCATGACTGAATTGCTGAATAACTCATCAAACCAGTCTGTATTTCTTTGTTCTGCCTGTTGCAGATAAGCGTTGCGTGCTTCGACTGTATTTGCCAGGGCAAACTGTCCGGTTGTCGGATCATAAGTATTAATCAGCTGCCACATTTTTCCATAAACTCCGCTGTTAGGAGCGTTGTACAGACCGTTTGTGTTGTCACCAGAAAAGTTCAGCCAACCTTTTGCGGCCATTTCCCGATATACATCCATCTGATCTTTGGAGTTCATGATATTATAATTATTGTAGCTGGGCTTCATGCGTGTGGTAAATTCTCCCGTATAATTGATACGGCTTACACCGGCTTTACCTTTTTTGGTTGTAATGACGATGACGCCGGCCATAGCTCGAGCTCCATAAATAGAGGTTGCAGAACCGTCCTTCAGAATCTGGAAACTTTCAATGTCATCAGCATTCAGTCCGGCAATGGCAGAACTTAACAAAGTTTCCACGTCACCTGTTGCCAACTCGTCGGCACCAATGTTGATCACATCTTCTTGAATCACACCATCTACGACCCACAAAGGTCTGCTGCTTCCGTAAATAGATGTCGCACCACGAACTCTGATTTTAGGAGCAGATCCGAAGGTTCCTGATACGTTCTGTACAGATACACCGGCTGCTCTTCCTTCCAATGAGCGGCTGATATCTGCCATTCCGTCTATTTTCATTTTCTCGGCATCAATCTTTACCGTTGCACCGGAGAAAAGACGTTTGTCCATTTTCTGCATACCGGTGACTACGACTTCGTTCAGATTCTTTTTCTCAGATCGAAGCACGACTTTTATATTTTCCTGAATAGGAACTGTCTGGGTATTGAAACCCATGTAGAAAATCTCTAAATACTTAGATTCGTTTGGAATGTTTTTGAGAGTAAAACGTCCGTTAAGATCCGTAACAACACCCAATGAGGTGCCTTTGACTTTAATTGTGGCTCCCATAAGCGGCTCGTTGAAGTCACCGTCGATAACGACACCAGATGCCTTCTTCTGTGCCCAAGAGCTATGGCTAAAAGCCAAAAGGGCAAAAAGAAATAGTAAAACTTTGTGTTTCATAAGTTTTTTGATAGTAGGTATTATAAAGGTGAGGGAGATCAACTCCCTCACACTTTATCATATTAATAAGAATAGATTTTTATTTCACGAGTACTTTTTGTACCGTTGTTTGGTTTCCTTGTGTCAATTTCACTAAAACAATACCTTTATATCCTGGTACAGTCAGCTTGGTGTTTTCTGAGCAGACTGCACTATTCAACAATGCACCATTCATACCAATCAGTTCAACTTTAGCTTCTGATGCACCGGCGATGCTGATTTCATGTCCTTGACAAGAAATCTGGATCTTTTGAGAATCCTGTGCGTCATTAATACCAGAGGTGATGTCCAGATGAGCCTGAGCTGCATTGATATATTTTCCACTGTTGCCGTCAATCATCATGACTACCACTTTACAAGAGTTTGCATCATTATATTTAATAGCACTGTTGGTAGTGGTGATTGTAGCTTCGTAAGTGTTTCCAGCTTCTACATCAGCAGGGATATATCCACCGGTACCGTTGAATGATGTACCGATACATCCTAATGCTACATGGTCGAAATAATATGGAACGACCTCGGCTTTACCATAAATACCGCCCTTACCCCATTCTCCTAAGGCTGGAGAAGTTTCGTTGGCTTTATAGTTTGACTGGTATCCTACCAGATTGTCTTCCATAATAACGGCAAAGAGGTAGATGTTGGTTTCCTTTTCATTCAAGGCAAATTTTACTTTGCATGGAATATCCAAACGCTGAGTGTTGGCATCGTATGTAGCGGTAATGTTGATATCCGCATTGGTTTCTACATTGAATTCCTGGGCTACAACGTCAGACCAAAGAGGATCAGAGCCTTCCGGAGCGTTGAATACATAGTCTGTACCCGAAGTGGTAGTAATTGATGCCATTGGATAGTAAACACCTTTTCGGTTGATGTTTGCGCTTGGAGCACCGGCGCTACTGCCAAACAAGAATGTTTCGTAAGCACCCAGTCCGTTAGCATATGGATCACCGGAGTAGGTGTGGATAGCGATCGGAAGAACCAAATCTCCATATTGTTTTTCCAGACGTTCCAAAGTCAAGTGTCCTAACGGGCAGTTACCGCAACCCATTCCGGTGTACTCTTCGATGACAACTCTCTTTTCTGGTTTGAAAGCCAGGTTACTGATTTCTGATTTGAATTCAGTTTTTTCTTCACCGGCAGTTACGCTGATCTGGTAGCTGTTCTTATATCCGATTTTCAAAGGCAGTGGTTTAGTAAACTCAAAGTTATAAACATCACCTGCTTCCAGATTCAGATCTGTTTTTTCTATGGTTTCGATGACATTGTTGTCTGCATCTTTCAAAGATAAGGTCATGTTTTGTACCGGATCGCCGGATTTTATCAAAACACGTCCTTTAATCTGGATATTTTCGGCTTTGATAACCTGTTCTTCGTTATCGATGGCAACCAGAAGATTCATATTGTGAACCACTTTCATGTCATCAACCATAATTACGCTTTGAGCCTTATTGTTGTTCCAGAAAGCAATATAAACATTCTTTCCTGCAAATTCGTCCAGTTTCACAGTACGGAAAGTCCAGTCGTCTTTCAGTTTGTCTTCACTTGCTCCCGGAGTTTCGCGTTCGCAATATACAACTTTACCCTTAGTCTTGAATTCTTCAACGATTTCCGGTGTCAAGGCATTGATCAGTTCGTCTTTCTCCAGAATTACAACTCTCAGCGTGTCTTCTTTTGCGGCTTTATAGCTTTGAGCATTGAATGTCAGTACACATTTGTTATCCGGGATAAACAATTGAGAAGTAGACATCCAGTCATCGGCTCTTCCATTTACATCGCTATAGCTTGAGTTTGAACCGGCACTGAGATTATTTGCGTCATCCTCATCCCAGATTGGCATCCATGGAGTTTTCTCCTGTTCAAATCCCAAATCTTGCATTTCAGAAGAAGGGGTCAATTTATCATTGTCGAGCAGCAGCATATCGCCGACACCGGCATCAAAGTTATTTTGATAGATCAAAGTATCATTCACTTCGATAGTACGTTCATAAGAACCAATATAGGTAACAGTATCTGCTACATTACCGTTTCCGCCAGCAATATCTGTTACGGAACCTGCTTTCAAGACAACTTTATAGTTGCTACCTTTATATAAATATTGTCCCTGAGTTGGGTATACGGCAACCTTATTTTCGGATACACCGACAGCCATACTGCAAATAGCTTCTTCTCGGCCTTCGATATAGAGTGCTGCAGAGGCGGTATCTGTAGTTGCAACCGGACAGTCGAATGTAAAGACAATCGGGTTTGAACTGTAATTTATTTGTGATACCTTAGAATTTCTATTTGGAGAAACGCCAGTAATGGCAACCGGTACGTTTTCTCTTCCTAAATAAGAAACCTTAATAGCGTCATTGGTCTTGCTCTTGTCATCTTTCAAAGCAATACATCCGGCCGGAATATTCAATGTATAAGTTTCTCCTGCATTCAGAAGACTGGAGCGGAATGTTACTTCCACTTCCTTGCTAGAACCGGTAACCAGCGCAAATTTCAGAATTTTAGGAGCGCTGCCTTTATCTCCCTTGAATGAGATGTCTGACAGACTTCCAAGAACCTGAATATCCTTGTCGAAACTGATACGAATGTTCTTGATCAGTGAGAAGGTTGATCCGTTTGCCGGAGTAATTGTGTAATTTTTCAGCAGATTTATCTTTTCGGTGCTGGTTTCCAATGCTTCAGGAACATCAACTACATAATTCTTATATAATAACGGGTCTGCTTGTACAGCAATAGTCAGTCCGTCATCAGAAATGGCAATAGGAGTTCCTGTTGTATTGTATCCCGTGTTCTTGGTGTAATCCATTCCATAGTGCTGAGACAGGATTTCTGAAAAGTCATACCAATATCCACCTTGACGGATGCTCCATTCACGGATGGCGTTTCCTGCCGGAGAGGCTGCCAATACGGTTCCGTTATTGCTAATGGTATATCCGGCATAGTCACGGGTATAGGTTTCGTTATAAAGTTCAAATTTCTTGGTTGCTATTTCGTATTTGAAGGGAAGGCGGAATTCTGATCCGTCCTGAACCATGTAAGCGATACCGGTTACATAGGTTCCTTTGTTATCCATAAAAGCATCATCAATAAAAAGCAATCCTTCTACTTCTGGAGTCCATTTCCAGTTCTCTTTATCTACGGTAAATCCGATTGGATTCCAGTCCTGAGTTTCGCGGTCGTATACATAATAGAAGATATCTACCGGTTGCAGATAGCTGAATGAGTTACAACCTAAGATATATCTTCCGTCGGCAGAGATCTTTTTCAGTCTGCTTTGATTGTTGTTTGTACCGGTCATACCCTTTTCTGGTAAGTTGGGTACTTCTATCAGTTTTCCTCCGGCTGAAATATCCCACATGGCAGGACCTTCGGCATAAGAGTCTTCGATGTCCGCATTACCGGTGGCAGTACCTACCGCATACTTTCCGTCAGGAGTGATCGAATTGATGCAGCCGTTGCTCCATTTGTCAGGAGTGGAAACTCCGGCCCATCTTTTTTGGCTGACTATGTAGAAGGCTGGTTTGCCTCCCTGACTACCAACAACGATACTTCCGTCGTTTGTAACATCCAAGGCCTGGAATTCGTTGACAACGCTTGGATCTTCTTTATTGAAAAGGTCAGTTGTTGTGTTTGTGCTTAAGTCGATCAATTTCGGATAAGCTCTTTTTGAGTCATCTGATGGGCTTTTGGCATCAGCTACTGCCCATTTACCATTGTCCGACATGTTTTGAATCATCGCCCCATCTTCATAAGAAAATAGATGAAACGTGGGTTTCTCCGTGTTTTGTGCTCCTCCTCTTATCGTTCCCGTGAACAGGCACAATAATAGAAGCGGTTTTAAAAATACCTTTTTCATAATTGCATTATTTTTAATGGTCATTTAGTTTTTCGGCTACAAAAGTACAACAAATTTTTATGTTAGATTAAATAAAATAAGAAAAAACTATTATTTTTGTGCGGGTTTTCAATAAAATAATACTACTTTTGCGCCGTAAAAGAATAAATTTGTCAAATACAAAATGAAAATGCGTAGATTTTTAAGTCTTGCTTTTGCAGCAATTTTAGGCATGTCTGCCTATGCGCAGTTGCCTTCGGTTAAATTAAAGGATTTGCAGGGTAAAGTTGTAGACACATCTTTGTTAAAGAATGATGGAAAACCTTTTATCATTAGTTTCTTTGCTACTTGGTGCAAGCCTTGTAACCGTGAATTGAGTGCTATCAATGAACAGTATGTTGATTGGCAGGATGAAACAGGGGTTAAACTGGTTGCCGTATCTATTGATCAGGCTCAGAATATTAATAAGGTGAAGCCTTTAGTTGATGGAGAGGGATGGCCTTATGAAGTCCTGTTGGATCCGAATAGCGAGTTTCGTCGTGCTATGGGAGTTCAGATGATTCCTCATGTATTCGTTATTGACGGAAACGGAAAGATTGCTTTCTCACACAGTGGCTATACAGATGGTGCTGAGGCTGAGTTGATTGAGAAGGTACGTGAACTGATAAAGAAATAATTTCTAAAAAGATTTGGAGAATGAGATTGTTGAATGCTACTGTGCTGCTCTTGCTTTTGGGAGGTGTACAAACGCTTTCTGCTCAAGATGATCCTAAGGTGGTGCTTCATGGAAGTGTACAGAGTGATGTGCTTTTTCCAGAGAATGATTCACAAATCGGTACACAGACTCATAACGAGTGGGGACTTACCAATACGTATGCCGATTTGAATCTGATGAGCAAATATGTAGACGCCGGTGCCCGCTTGGAGTTTATGCAATGGCCTTTGGATGGTTTTGAGCCGGATTTTAAAGGATGGGGTGTTCCTTACTTTTATGTGAAAGGCAAGTTTAAAGGAGGCGATGTAACTTTAGGCGATTTCTATGATCAGTTCGGAAGTGGTTTTATCTTCCGTACCTATGAGGAGCGAAGTCTGGGTATTGATAATTCTTTGCGGGGTATCCGTTTGAACTATGGAGGTATCAAAGGAGTGCAGTTTAAACTTTTGGGAGGATTGCAACGTGGATACTGGTCTTGGAGCAAGGATTCCTATGTCGGAGGTACTGATTTGGAAATCAATATGGACCAATATTGTAAGGCTTTGCAGGAAAAGAATATCACTTGGATGCTTGGTGGATCATATGTCTTGAAATATGAGCATGATGAGGATATTGTTTTGCCTGGTACGGTCTACCGTCTGTCACTTCCGCTCACAGTGCACGCACTTGATGTCCGTTCGCGTTTTCAGTTAGGTGATTATAGCCTTTTGGCTGAGTACGCTTGGAAAACACAGGACCCCAGTCAGGACAACGGGTATATTTATCATCGCGGTAATGCCGTAATGCTTTCCGGATCTTATTCCAAAAGAGGTTTGAGTGTTTTGGCTCAGGCAAAGCGCAGTGATAACATGGCATTCCGCAGTCAGCGAACTAAGGAAGGAACTTCTCTGTTCATTAATAATATGCCGGCCTTTGCTTATCAGCATACTTATGCGTTGCCGGCCCTCTATCCGTATGCCACACAGGCTGCCGGAGGAGAATGGGCTTTTCAGGGTGAAGTCAGCTATTTGTTTAAGCGCAAGACTGCATTGGGCGGTAAATACGGAACAAAAATCAAAGTAAATTTCAGCCACGTACGTGGGTTGGACAAACAACCGGTTGCCCAGTACGAAGGATCTTATTATGGAACAGACGGATATACGTCTAAATTCTTTAAGATGGGCGATAAGTACTATCAGGACATTAATGTTCAGTTGGAGAAAAAGGTTACGAAATCCTTCAAATTGAACTTGATGTATATGAACCAGTACTATAATCAGGCTGTTATTGAAAAGCATGGTTCAGCCATCAGATCCAATATTGCCGTTGTCGAAGGAAAGTACCAGTTTAATAATAAACTGACTCTTCGCGGTGAATACCAGTATTTGGCTACGAAAGATGACGAAGGCGATTGGATGTATGGATTGCTGGAATTGTCTGTACAGCCTCATTGGATGTTTACTGTCAGTGACATGTGGAATAATGGAGAGACCAACTTACATTATTATATGGGTTCTGTAACCTTTAACTACAATGCGCATCGCTTGATGTTGGGCTATGGACGTACACGTGCCGGTTTCAACTGTTCCGGAGGTGTGTGTCGTTATGTACCGGCCAGCAGAGGAGTGCAGTTATCCTATAATTTCAACTTTTAAGATATGAGAACTCGGATATATTCTATAGCAGCCATCTTGTTGGCTGCATCTTCTGTCTTGTCATCCTGCGACGAAAAAGATTTTGACCAGCGCTATGAGGAGATGACTGAGATTACTCCTCAGCGGAATGTTTTGCTCGAAGAGTTTACGGGGCAGATGTGTCCCAATTGCCCGAAGGCTCATCAGGCCGTTGCCGGATTCAAGCAACAGTATGGAGAGCATTTGATTGCTGTAAGTATCCATGCGGGCCATTTTGGCATTGATGGGTCAAAAGTGCCACAGTTGGCTTTGATGCGTCCTGAAGGAAATGTCTATGCAAATAAATGGGATATATCGGCTTATCCTTCTGCAATGATTAATCGGCGTCAGGGACCCTTAATGGTTGATGCTTGGGTAAATCCGTTGCGTATAGAGTTTCTGCGTACCACTCCTTTACAGATTGCGGCTAAGGCGCAGTACGACGAGGATAATGGAAAAGTTCAGATAACGGTAGATATGGAATCTACTGTAAATCTTTCCGGTAAGCTGCAGGTTTGGGTTACTGAGAATAATATCGTGGCTCCGCAACAGGATGGTACAGTAATGTTACCTGAATATACGCATAATCATGTTTTTCAGGCAAGTGTAAACGGAGTGTGGGGAGAAGATGTGCAATTGGCAACTTCTGAATCGCTTCGAAAGAAATATGAAATAACCAAGGAAAGTTATTGGAAACGTGAGAATCTGGCGATTGTTGCATTTGTATATAATGAAACAGACGGAGTGATTCATGTCACGGAATGTCCGGTGAATTGATTATAAAACGAATAAATACTTTTGTTATGAAAAAAATCTTTACTTCAATTTTATTTGCTTGTTGCAGCCTGATTTCCATGGCGCAACAACTGAGTTTTGTGGCTGACGGAAAAACTTTGGAGAATGGTTCCAAATATATTTCCGATAAAATGGAAATTACAGAAGTGGCGGGTTTAGGAGCCAGTTATAAACTTAATTCAGGTTTGCTTTTAAAAGCGGAAAAAGATGGTAATATTGTAGTTTCTTTGGAATCTAAGCAGGGAGATATTGAATTTTGTTCCTTGGATGGAAGCTGTATCAACGTAGCTCCAGGTGAAACCAGAGAAAAAAAAGGGGCTGTAAAGGCTTCGTCTGAGCAGGATTTGCAGATCCATTTTGGATTAGGTTTTAGTATGGGGGATGCCCCGGTTGGAACTGCCGAAGTAGTAGTTTCCGCTTGGTATGAGGATGCTCCGAATGAGAAAATTTCTTTGAATATTGTAATGAGTAACGATCCGACAGTTACAGCGATTGATGCGGTTGAGGCTGCTTCTGCACAGATTACTTTTGCTGACGGAATTTTGGCCTATCAGTTTGCTAAAGCTGGTCAGTACACCCTTTCCCTGTATACTTTGTCTGGTGAGAAAGTCATGCAGCAAACTATTGAAGGAGAGAGCGGAAAGCTTTCTTTGCCTTTGCATCAGGGTGTTTATGTATACACTATTAACGAAGGTGCTGCTTGTCCGGCCAAAGGAAAGATTTTGGTGAAGTAATACTCAGATAAATATAAAAACAGAATCAATATGAAGAATATATTAAGAAAAGGTGTGCTGTTTTCAGCAGTACTGTTCTCTTCTGCTTTGGCTTTTTCTCAGGTCAAGTCAGTAGGTCTGCAACTGAAGGATTTAAAGGATACCGATCTGCGTAAAAATACTTCAATGCCTTTGAAGCAGATTCCTGCCGCAGCGTATAAAAATGCGGTTTCGGTTCAGGCTCGGGTATCTTCTGTAGCCAAGGCCGCGGAAAAGCCGGGAACTTATTACGCTGTAAATAATGGTGTGTACCATCTGGTGCCTGATTTTCTGTTGGGTCAGGATAATAATGGAACAAACCAATTTGCCAATTGCGGTATATTAGGCTATATCGACCGTGATATGGTCTTCAAAAACCAAACTCCTTTGTGCGATCAGTTTGCCTGGAGTCTATTTGATCAGGAGGTAACAGAGGATTCTATTGTTATTCATCCGTTCTTTGCATCCGATGGTCCGTCTATAGAAACACCAATACTTCGCTCAACATTAGCTGGAGTGGATTCTGTTTATCAGATGGGTTCTTGTAAAGATGCCAGCGGAACATTGCGCAAAGGTATGATTGCTCTGAATGGTGGAGCTTTCGTATATAATGTCGATGTGGATGCGCAGCCATTTATGAATACTTTCTATGGTACCACCAGTGCTGATGATCCTTGGAATAATGTCCTTTTTGGAAATGACACTGAGTACAAGCCTTTGTATATGGAGTTTTTCGAAGAACCAGCCGGTGGTCCGGTCTTTTTGAACGCAACTCATTTCTATGTGGCTTCTCCTCTGACAGAAGACCTTAAAGGAAAGACTTTTACCGTAGCTTGGTGGGAGATGAATCTGGAAAAAGGTGAATGGGAAGTTCGTAAGGAAATTTCTGTAAAGGCTGACAGTTATGTGGAGTATCAGAACCTTGGAGTCCGCTTGTGGGAATTGATAGCTTTGGATGAGAAATTGGATGTCATGGTAAAAAACAGCTTTGCTGTTGTTATTAATGGCCCTCAGGATGGTTCAAAGTGGGCAATGATCCATCAGCTCGACCGTATGGATTTTCCGGATAAGGAACGTAATACAGCCTTCTTCATTCCAACAGTTGGTTCTAATGCCGGACAGCTTTGTCAGTATCAGATCGGTTATGTAGAAAACGGACAAGTAGTTACCGAATTTTACAATACGTCATTAGATATTCATCAGTATGTCCTGACTCCGTTCATCCTTTTGTGTAAGGATGATGCAAACATGACCATCTACGATGTGAATGACTTGGATCTGGATATCAACGGTGAGGAACGTAAGTTTATTTTGTCTGACTGGTATGGTGGTTCTAGCAGCGACGTTACGATTAAGGCAACTGTAGAACAGGATGACGAGAACTGGTTAACAGTAACTCAACCTGCAGCTTCACTGGATGGTTATACCTTTAATTTCACGGTTAAGGCTGAGAGTAAGGATTTCTTGGTTGAAGGACGCAAGGCTGTAGTTACTTTGACAGACAGCAAGGGCTTCTCACGTGATATCGTATTCTATCAGGGTGATCGTAATGCAGCAGACAAACCGACATCTGTTGAGGGCATAGAGTCAGACCAGGCTTTGGCTGTAAGTTCTGATAGCAAATCCTTCCGTGTTACTTGTCCTGCCGGAAGCAAATCTTTGAAGGTGTTCAATGTAAGTGGATTGCAGATTGCTGAATATCCGGTTTCTGGTGATGGAGTGGTTGAAGTTTCCAAAGCTTCACTGTCAAAAGGAATCTACCTGTTCCAGGTTTCAGGAAAATCTACACAGACTATAAAGGTTCTTAATTGATAAAATCATATGATTTTTAGAAAAAGAGGGATGGGCCTCAAAGGTTCATCCCTCTTTTGTGTTGAGGGTATACATAGTTTATGAAATTTACTTAGCGGGGGATAATCAAAAGTCCCAGTATGATATTGCTTTATTCTTTCATGTAGTTCCGAATTTCTGCGATGAAATCATTGCCATACATCTGATATTTCTTTTCACCCACACCTTTTACTTCCATAAATTCTTCTCGAGTTGTAGGCTTGTCGGTAGCTAGTCGGACCATTACGTCATTTTGAAAGATCCAATATGCAGGAATGCTCTTTTCTTGTGCTATCCTCTGACGAAGGGCACGCAAACGGGTGAGCAGTTCCATGTCCGTAAGCGGAGTTCCTTCCTGATTGGTGGCAATCGGATATTTTTCCGTATTGATTTCCTGCACGGAATAAGTTACCAGATTCATCCGGTTTTCCCGTTCTTGGGCAGGTTTCTCCTTTTTCTTGACGGGGAGCATCTCCGGTACCGTCGGCGTTTCTTCTTTTTTTGCAGTTTCCGGTTTGAAGTACGACGGTTTGTCCACAGAGTGGTCTTCCAGCCCGAATTCGTCTTTTCTCCATATCAAATAGTGGTCCCGGTTCAGCATGCGGCCACAGCCGGTTCGGTCGCTCCTGTAGTTGGTGCATCCTAAGAAATATTCCTGTTTGCCGGGTTTCACAATCAGATAACCGTCCTCGCACCAGTCACATTTCTGAATGGACAGATCCCCGCCTTTCCGGTCATTGGTCATATATCCGCAGATTTCTTGGTCGTTGGTGCAGATCCACAGTTTCAGCCCATAGTTCTTGTTCCATTTGATCTGTAACGGGTAGCCGCAAATAGGGCATCGGTTTTCCGCCGTGAGCGGGGCGGCAGGATCTGCTTTCAGCATTCCTTTCAGCGTGACGTTCGGGTAGCTCTCCGTGTCGTTCAGTAGTTCCCGGATAAAGGTGGAGGGGCGCTTCTCCGGTGTGACGAGGAATACCCGGTTTTTGGTCCGTGTCAGGGCCACATAGAACAGACGCCGTTCTTCGGCATAATTGTATGACTGATCGTTTGACACCACCAGATTCAATACCGGATCATCATCCACTTTTGACGGGAATCCATAGACTCCGTCTTTGGCGTTGATGATAATGACATTGTCCGCGCTGAGTCCTTTGGAACTGTGTGCCGTAAGGAATTGAAGCTTGATTCTTGCGCCGAACAGTGATGAATAGATCCTTCCGCTTCTTTCGTCATAGACAAACTCTTTGGACAAGCACAGATGTTTGGCATCGAATCCGTATCTTCCGATAAGTAGGATGGAAGCGGTATTACTTTTCTTTTCAAGGGCATTGTATTTCAGAATCTCTTCGATGGTCTGGTTTACGGCCAGTCCCAGTTGCAGATAGCGGTTGCCTTTCTCTGCCGGACAGAAACTGTCGTCATAAGTGCGGATGATGACCGGATTGGTGATTTTTTTCGGTGAAATCAGTTTCTTGCGGATTTGAGCGGTGTTCTTTTGGATGAACGTGCCCGCAATGTCGATCACTTCCTGCGCATTGCGATAAGTCTTGGTGATTTTCAGTTCCTGACCATAGCACAACTCTTCACAGAAACGTGTGAACAGAGGCAGTACCGAACCGCTGAAGGCATAAATGGATTGCCAGTCGTCTCCCACACCAATGATTTTCGCATCACACAGGTGGGAGAGTTCCCGGATAAGATTATACCGCTGTCGGGAAATGTCCTGGTATTCATCGACAATGATATACTTGAAATCCAGCTTCTCTTTCTGGATCTGTTTTTTATGAATCAGTTCGGCCGATTCATTGATCATATCCTGAAAGTCGATGTAATGTCTTTCGCGCAGGGCTTTCTGATATTCCAAATAGCATACATGGCATATATCCAGAAACAGTTTGGTACGAACATTGCGCACCGCCGTCTTGAACTCATCAAACTTCTCGGCCTTATAGCCCTGTGTCTTGAAGTTTCCGATAAAGTTGCAGAGCAGCACACACAGTTTGGTGATGTATTTGCTTTCCTCCGAATCCACCAGTTTGCGGTAAACCGCCTCTACCGGGCGCGGGCGCAATTCAAAGCCGTGTTGCAACAGCTGTTCCTCCAGATGCTCCAGAAAGTCACGCCGGTCGTTATAGGCGGAGAAGGTATAGATCAAATCAGTTCGGTGTTTGCGGTGCAGACGGATTTTGTCGTTGACGCGAGTTTTGTAACGCTCCAATTCCTCTGAAGTGTAGCGGTTGTTCTGACCGTTTTCCGTAATGCCGAAATGCTCGATATAAGCCGTTTTATCTCCCTGTTTGATCCGGAAATCAGGGGTATAAGGTTTGTTGGCATCCAATATACGGTATTGGTACATAGGTTCATACTCATATTCAATGCCGTTCAGATACAGATAATTGGCAATTCGTACTTCTTCAGTCGAACGTAAAGTTTCATTATTCAGGGTTTGCACCTTCAGACTTCTCCGGTCGATGATTTGCTGGGCATATTCATGCAGATTGCTTCGTAAAGTCGAGAAGTCGGCTTTGGAAACGAACTGGAAATATTCATTGATGTTGTCTCCTTCGTAGGGAGCAGAAAAATAGGAACCGAAGAAAAGAATCAGTTTCTGAACCAGTGAAGTGTTTTGTAGCACATGGCTTTTCAGGTACTCATTGATGATGTAAAACATGAAAGAGCCTTCTACAACCTTCTGTCCTTCGTTGTCTCCTTTTCTCAGGATGGCATAACCCACAGAATGAAAGGTGCTGATTGGGCAGTCTATTTTCAGATTGCCATTGATGCGCTCTTTCAGTTCGCCGACTGCTTTGTTGGTAAAGGAAATGACCAGAATCTGTTTTGGAGAAATTCCCCGTTTCTCTACCAGATACCTTACTTTGGCGGCCACTGTTGTTGTCTTTCCGGCACCGGCTCCGGCGATGACCAAGGTATGATCTTCTTCTGATAAGACAACCTCTCGCTGTTCGTCATCCAGCAGAATGTTCGGATCGCACTCTTTGAGAATTCCGTCCAGATAGTCCTTTTCTGATTCCAGATGGCGTTTGACGTAACTGTCATTATGCTTTCTGATGATGGCGGATTCCCGTTTCAAATCCCTGATGTCCTCATAGGTTTCCTGAAAAAAACGAATCTCCTGTTCCTGAAGCCGGTGTTGTTTGATAAAATCTTTTAGCATTCCGGAATCGGTCAAGATTCGGTAGAAATCAGCAAGTTCCTGATATTCGGTAATGAAAGTCCGGTAGTCACTTCGGGCTATAAAACAATCTTCCGACAAGATTTGTCGGAATTCCTGATTAAATTTTAGGGTCAATAAGTATTTCTCAGGCTGTTCCTCGGGCGTCTGTCGATTCGATGGTTCATTGCCTGCATGGATAATTCTTTTAAGGAAACTCAGTAAACCCATGTGTCTCGGGAATAGATGTTAACAGTTATAGCAAACCAGTCAGTCTTGGAATGCTCTTACAAAGCTAATATAAAAATGTTTTAAATAAGTGGATTCCTGAAAAAATATATCAAAATACTTATGTGGTTTGAGTTTCCTTTTATTGTTGTTGTGCTGTAAGTAGCTATAAGCTCCAATTTACCTTCTGTCGTTCAGCTGAATCCTGTTTTCATTTGCACAAAATTTTGAATAGTATTCTAAAATTATTTTATTTCGTAAATTTTATTGTTGTTTTTTTTGTATTTAACTATTTCTTTCTACCTTTATAACGTGAAACCTTTAAAATTAAAAACATGAAAAGACCTTACCTTAAACTTAAAATCATCGATAAGCCATATTTCGATGCTGTCACTAACTCTTCTACTAGTTCTACTATCTGGATGTTCCAGTGATAAGGACGACTTCTGCGTTGATATGAATGATCGAACTCAAATTCTAGACACATATATTCATTTGTGACTAGGATGGGGGAAGCTGTAATGGATATTATTCAGGCTCTGTGTTTGAAGACTCAATTTATAATTTCAAACCAGGCAATTATTTCACAATTAAAAGAGAATGGCAATGAAAATAAAAAGTTTTATTCTACTTATACTAGCTTTTATTCCACTTTCAATGAATAGTCAAAATCAGTTTACAGATGGAATGAAATGGCGTACTCAGATATATGGAACTCATGAACATGAAGTGGTTAAATCAATAGAAGTTGTAACCATTGAAAAGACTCCGGATGAGAACTGCTTTAATATGTATCGTTTTTATGAAGATAACACATCTGATAAGGAACTTATAGCCGTTATCAAAACAGAGGATTCCAAAGTTTATTTTAACCCTAACGGATTCAAATCTTCCGAATGGTATCTTTTATATGATTTCAGCCTTAAGCCTGGCGAAGGGTGCTTCATATATAACCCATTAACATTTTCTGAAGATTCAGAACCATATAAAACCTATGTCAAGTGCATCGGTATAGATGAAAAATTTAATAAGGACTGGAGCGTGTTGCGACTCGAAGAATACACAGACGATTCCTGTTTAAATCTTATAGGCAATGGATCTTGGATAAGAGGTTTGTCATCTTTAAACGGAATCTTATATAACAACCGATTTGAAGTTGATGGATTCAGTTCACTTCTATTAGAAGTTTCTGACAATGAGAGGATTCTTTATTCTGATATACCATCAGGAGTTTTAGAAATAACCGACACCTCTATTCCTAATATCAAGGTTGATGGCTTAGATATATATATTTCAGTCAATGATGATATTTGTGGTTCTATATATTCTCAAGCTGGAGTGCATATAGGAGATTACAAATTCAGCAAAACACCAACACATATAAAATTATCTAACAGGGGAGTCTATATTTTAAAGCTTGAAAATACCTTTAAAAAAATATTAGTTCCTTAACGGCCTTTTATGAAACAATATCCGGGAAGCCATCTGTAGAAGACTTCCCGGCATTATTTTAATTCCATATCCCATTCCTTTGCATTGTTTGTATTATTTTGTTGGACCATTATGCTAAAGTCTGTATTAGTTACCAGTAGAGAACCACTTTTTATTCATTTCTTCCAGAAAGTTTAGAGTAAGATCATAAGGACTGTTTTCCGGGAGTAGGGCATCGGTGCCACAAAATGGACATACGGCTGTTTCTCCTTTGCTATCCTTAATGAAGTCTTCTATTTCATAAGAAGGAAAAATCCTATTGCAGGAAAAACATCCGCAATATTCTGATTTTTCTATAAGTTCTTTGTTGCAAATAGAATATTTATGAGCATCTTGAAGCACCGCTTCTGCCATTTTTTGTTGGGTTTTCTTGTCTTTGATGCGGTTTATCTGTTTTTGTGCAATCAGACTGCATAATGTTTGGGCTGCCGATTCTGATAAATGATGACTGGAACTGAGTGTTCGGGGCAGATGTCCTAAATCATCTTGAATGTCGTAATAATATTTTTCTCCGAACAGTTCGTCCGCATCGCCGATAAAGCAATAAATCCGTTCTTTATCATCCTTCGGAAAATATCTCCACTTATATTCAAATGGTTCATAGGTATCAATCATTTCTTTCGAAGCTGCCGGCAGTCCGTTTTGTGCTTTGAGTTTAGGTAGCTCAATGCTGGGCAGATAGCAGGGATTGACGACAAAGCGTTCCACACCTTCGATGAGGAGAGTCAGGAAGCCGCCTAAAGAGCAACCAATTACCAAATCGATTTTCTCCTTTTGAATGGTTTCCTGTATCTGTCTTAAGGCTACATTGCAATTATTCTGGTCGTAATCCATACCAATGATTTTACATCCTTGGGGCAGATGTTTCTTTAATAAACTAAAGCTATGTCCTTCTGGCGAACCGTTAAAGCCGTGTATGTATAAGATATTCATATTAAAGTTTTTAGGAAGATGTTTTATAGATAATATTATTTTGTATGAATTACTTTTGAAACATCATAGAACTTCTGCATGCCCATTCCAGCAGATTTACATCAAGGGTGGTGTCATCAATTTCAGAATCGGAATGGGGAAGAAGAATCCTCATCTGTGATGTCGGAAGAATATCCTGTTGGGTATGATAGTCTTCCAGTCGGAGCATAAACAGCATGAGTTGCGAAATCGGTTCCCAAAATGTTTTTTGGGTCAAGCTGTTCACATGATCCAGACAAAGTATCTTTTGAGAATCTGTGGCTTCCCGAATCAATTTATATATGGTGTCAGCCTGGTTTATCTGGCGACAATCAGCATAGATGACATTCTCATCCAGATATTCAGAAAAATCTTCTTTATGATAATCTTCGGGTAAAGCTAAAAGAGCTATTGCCTTGGGATTCTTCATAAATAGCTGATAACAAGTATTGATGCTCATAGTTCTTTATTATGTTAGTGGGTATTCAAAGGTAATATAGAAACTTTGGAACAGAAATTCAAATTTTATTAAACCAATATTAGTTCCCTCATACAAATTTATATCTATCTCATGAATCAGTTATGGTCCATATAGGTCCTTGTAAACTTGCCTTTTCCATTTTAATAATATGTAACTTCTTTAATAAAAGGTTTGCATATATAGAATAATTTATATAAATTGCGAGCGTACTTTTTATAGAATCTTTCTCAATATAAAGAAAGAGTGAAAGGTTCTTGTTCAAATTCCATGAAAAATATCTTTGTTACAAGATGGTTAGATTTCATTGAATATCACTTGTATCAATAGTTTTTAAAAAGAGGAGGATTAAATATATGAGAAAAAGTCTTATACTTTTTTTACTGTTTTCTTTAGGACTACATGCGCAGCAGAAGCAAGGACGTGTTTATCGTCCTGTTTCTAAAGGTGTAGGAGAATTAACGGAGATTGGTCGGGCACAAGTGGAGGTGATGTATGCCCTTAATGCAGAGGATGTTCATGACGAAAGCACTTACATAGATCTTCAAGTGCTACGTGCAGGGATGGGGATCAGCAAATATTGTAGCCGTTTCCTGGAGTTGAATGACTCGCTTTGTGATGATTTCAGCAAACGCAATCCGAACGCTCAAAGTAGGCCGAAAATTTTTTATTCAGGAGGACGAGAACGGGAGTTTTGGAGTGAATACCAGTTTACGGATATCTATACAGAGAACGGCCAACACACATTCTATGCTTGGATGCCCAAATATATGGAACGGTATAATGCTTATTACACAGAACCGGTTCAATATCAGCAATGGACATTGGAGGACAAACATCAGATGATACTTGGCTATGATTGTCAGCTGGCTACGTGTCATTGGCGGGGACGCGATTTTGAGGCGTGGTTTGCAACAGATATTCCCGTACGTCTCGGACCTTGGACATTTGGTGGTCTGCCGGGTTTGATATTGAAACTTAACGACACACAGAATCTTTACACCTGGGAAGCCGTAGGATTGCGTTCCGGCGATTTTCCCATTACGAAACGCAAATATGAAGGCTTTCATAAGAACAGTCGTAAAAACATATATCGTCTGCAAGTTGCCGTCAATCGTAACTACTTTAAGCTTGGAGGGGCGAGAGACCGAACAACAGGACTTCTAAAATCGAAGAATGCTCCTTATGATCCGTTGGAGTTAGAATAAAAACAGGATAATAAATGAACCTATTGCGAGTGTATCTTGTTTCCTATCTGCTTAATATGAATCATTATGAAGAAATCACACATTATATTCGGTGTCCTCATAGCTATTTGCGGAGATTTGAAAGCCCAAACCATTATTACGGGCACTGTACTTGATACTCAGGGCCGGACTGTAGATGCTTATGTAACAGTCTCGTTAAAGGATAATAGCAGTATTCTAGGCTATGCAGGAACAGACGATAAGGGATATTATAAATTGGAGTGTAAAGCTCAAGGCGATTCTCTTGTGGTGACAGTGGCCGGACTGGCTATAGGCAAACAGACAAAGGTTATAGCTAATCGCACGCAACAGTTGAATTTCCAAGTAAAGGATAAAGGTATAAAACTTAAGGAGATAAGTGTGCGTGCACCGAAAATAAGCGAGCATGGAGATACGTTGAATTATCATGTTGCTTCCTACCAACAGCAGGGAGATCGTGTCATAGCTGATGTACTGAAGCGTATGCCCGGTATAGAGGTTTCCAACAATGGAGCGATTAAGTTTAATGGTAAGAGTATTTCCAAGTTCTATGTTGAGGATATGGATTTGTTGCAAGGTCGCTATGGTTTGGCCACAAATAATGTGAATGCTCAGGATGTGGCTACGGTGCAGGTATTGCAAAACCATCAGTCCGTGAAAGCACTTCAGGGACGTATTTTTACCGATGAAGTGGCCATAAACCTGAAACTGAAAAACTCGGCAAAGGGCACCGTGGCTGTGAACGCGATGCTGGGAGCGGGTGGTCAGATGTCGAGCGGATGGGGGATTGGAACCAGTCCACTGTCGGAGGGTATGACTACAATCGGGCGCAATCCGCTATGGACTACAGAACTGGTGGGTATGTATTTTGCCAAGCAAAGACAGAATATGACTTTGTATAAGGGAAACAATACGGGAGATGACGTGTCTAAGGAGCTCATACAGCATTATTCCGGCATCAACAGTGTGGGACTTAATCCTTTTTGCCCAATGGATGCCGTGATGCCGCCGGGCAGTAGTTTGCCTCAGAAGCGTAGCTTTGACAACCATTCGCATATTCTTACGGCAAACCATTTGGAAAAAGTGGGAGCGGATGCGGAATTGACTTTTAACGTGGCTTATCAAAACGACCGCATACGAAGGGAGGGAACATCAGATGTAGATCGCTTTCTTAGCGAGGACCAACGATTACTGAGCAGTGAGACGCTGATTTCTCAGACAAAACAGAACAACCTCAGTACAAAATTGCGCTATTGTCGTAATGCAGCAAATGCTTTTACGGCAAATGTCTTTCAGTTTGACGGTGGATGGAATGATGATAACGTGTCCAGTCAACTGTCTTCGGGGCTTATGGGGGAATATCCGATAGACTATGGAGACAATCGGGTCAGTCAGCGTTTTCATCGTCCGTCATTTTCGGTGACCAATACGCTGAATACCATACGCAATTTCGGCAAGCATACGTTTGACCTGAATTTCTCGGCTGGCTATGCTCAACGTCCAAATACACTCGTGGTGGATGTAGACAGTTTGCTACAAGGTACAGCCGTACATTATCAGCAGGATTTGACTTCGCATAACATAGCCGGAAATATCCATACCAATTACTCGTTACATCTTGGTCCCTTCTCGTTGCATTATGGGCTGGTCGCTCACGCCAGCTTACATGGGATAAAGACAGACCTTGATGGCTTTGTACCACCTGTAGAAGAGGCTTCCCTGCAAAATGATCTTTGGTATAATACTTACGAACTGGCTCTTTCTCAGTTCTATAAGTTTGAAAAAAGCGGTTGGCGACTTTCTTTGGGGTGTCCGCTCAATCTATACACGCAGACACTGGACGACCGTGTTCGTCGCGACAGACAAAGTTATACTCATCTGCTTGTTACTCCATCTGTATCTGCCAGTTACGAATGGCTGGACTGGACTGGAAGTGTCAGTGCTTCCTATTATAAGAGTGTGGGTGATCCCAATGGTATATACAGTGGCTATATTATGAACAA
Organism: uncultured bacterium; assembly: GCA_905215575.1. GTDB lineage: Bacteria > Bacteroidota > Bacteroidia > Bacteroidales > Bacteroidaceae > Paraprevotella. The sequence continues at coordinate 75,518 of CAJMQV010000003.1, forward strand.
CTATCGTTCGTTTCAGCGGTCGTATGTGGAGCAGTTGTCCGAAACAGCCCGTATGAACGCAGGTGCCACACTTGCTTATCGCAGTGCTCTTTATGCTACTTTTTTCCGTATCAATGCCAATTATAGCCACACCCGTGATAATCAGATTTATGGTTATGACTATCAAGGAGCCACAAGTGTGATACAGGCTGTAGATCAGGAAACTTTTTCTGATAGTTATAGCCTCGGTTTCGATGGCAGTAAGGGCTTTGATTGGTTACAGACTACTATCCGTGCCTTTGCAGGTTACAGTTACAGCCAAAGCGAGCGGCTCATTGAGAAAAAAGTTTATCCTTTCCATGTGCAAACTGTCAGTGTTGGTGCGGGAGGTAGCATCACACCCTTGCCGTGGTTTAACATTGTTGTAAGCAGCGGATATGCGTGGAACGTGTCGGCAACGAATAGCTGCAATGAAGATCTGGCACAGACAGTACGTTCCGCTACCCAGCGTATCAAACTTAATTTCTATGTCACCAAGCAACTTACCTTTGCTGCTACTGTAGAAGACAATTATAACAATTTGACGGTCAAGAACCGGCATGCTTGGTTTGGTGATCTATCTGCCAAATACAAGCTGAAGCGCGTGGATCTGGAACTACAGGCCAATAACCTCTTCAATCAGAAGCAATACACACGCGTGAACTACAGCGGATTGGATATCTACACCTCTACCTCGCAGTTGCGTCCGCTCAATGTGATTGCAACTGTAAGATTCAAATTATTGTAACAGTACATAGGGTGCTTAGTTCAAAAACAAGTCGTCCCGGCTCAGAGATATTTTGGGCCGGGACGACTTGTTTTGTTTCAGGAAATCTGCTTCTTACAGATTTCCGGCACTGAGTACGCTGCAATCCATCTGTTTCAGCACTTCCAGGCTGCGGTTCAGGTCACTCGGTCGGATCACCACATTGGCTTTGTCGCCTTGAGCAAAGGCATACATGTACTCAATGAAGATGTTCTGTTCGGCCAGACGTTCCAGAATGACAGACAGGGAACCGGCGGTGTTGGCGCAACTGATACAGATAACTTCGGTTTGAATAACGGAGAAGTTTGCGGCGCGTAGAACCTCGATTGCACGGTCCACATCAGATACGATGAGGCGTAGAATGCCGAAATCAGTAGTTTCGGACATGCTGAATGCGTGCATGTTGATACCGGCCTTGCCTAAAGCTTTGGTTACATCATTGATGCGGCCGCTTTTGTTTTCCAGAAAAACGGATATTTGTCGTATAGTCATAAGGCGTAGTTGTTATTTGATGATTCGTTTATCGATGACACGTTTGCTCTTGCCCTCACTGCGTGGGATAGAGTTTGGTTCCATCAGTTTCACTTGGGCGCTGATTGAGAGTACACTCTTCAATCGGTCGGCCAGTTTCTTCTTCAGGTTAAGCAGCGAACCCATCTCGTCGGTATAGAGTTCTTTGCGCAATTCCACCTGTACTTCCAAGGTATCCAGATTGCCCTGACGGTCTACCACAAGCATATATTGTGGCTCGAATTCCTTCATTTCCAGAATGACACTTTCCACCTGTGACGGGAATACATTGATACCTCGGATGATGAGCATATCGTCTGAACGTCCGATAATGCGCGTAATACGTACGTTGGTACGTCCGCATTCACAAGGTTCTGTAATCAGTGAGGTCAGGTCCTTGGTGCGGTAACGCAGCAATGGCATACCGGTTTTGGTCAGTGTGGTCAGCACCAGCTCGCCGGTTTCTCCGGCTGGAAGTACCTTTCCAGTTTCCGGATCAATGATTTCCGGATAGAAGTGATCTTCGCTGATGTGGGAGCCGTTTTTGCAAGAACATTCATAGGCTACTCCCGGACCGATAATCTCGCTCAGACCGTAGATGTTATAGCCTTGGAGTCCCAGTTTCTGCTCGATCTCCTGACGCATGTTTTCGGTCCAAGGCTCGGCACCGAAGACCCCGACACGCAGATGCAGGTCTTCTTTGGTCATACCTTTCTTCTGCATGGTTTCGGCCAGATATAAAGCGTATGAAGGGGTACAGGCCAGACCGGTTACTTGTAGGTCCTTCAGCAGGTGCAGATGCTTTTCGGTATTACCGGTAGATGTCGGTATTACGGTTGCTCCTAAATGTTCCACACCGTAATGCAGTCCCAGACCTCCGGTAAACAGACCATATCCATAACCTACAGAGAATACATCATTGCGAGAAATTCCAAAGGCTCCCAAAGCTCGGGCGGTTACTTCTTTCCAAACTTCCAGATCATGACGGGTGTAGCCTACGACTGTAGGATTGCCGGTAGTTCCGGATGAGGCATGTACGCGCACAATTTCCTGCATGGAAGCTGCCTGTAGTCCGTAAGGATAGTTGTCGCGCAGGTCTTGTTTGGTCGTAAACGGTAGTTTGACAATATCGTCAATCGTCTGGATATCTTCCGGTGTGAGATCCATCTCCTGCATCTTCTTGCGATAGAAGGGAGTATTGTGATAAACCAGATCAACCAGTTTGTGTAATCTCTTGCCTTGGAGCATACGCATGTCTTCGCGGCTCATGCACTCCTTGCTTTCATTCCAAATCATTGTTGTGTTTTTTCGGTAATATTAAAAATAATAATGTGTGTTATAGTGGATGGTCGGTATGGAATGCTTTCATACGTTCTTCCAATACCGGATAAAGTTCTTCACGCATGCGCGAGGTGCAGGCGCGCACTCCATTTTGTTCGCAACCGGTAGTGCTCAATGAGATACTGCTCACACCGTAGTAGAGCAATTCTTTTAGCAGTTGGCCGCTTGGCATATTGCCATAGCCTAAGGTAAAGAAGAAACCGTCGCCAACAGGTTGGGTCACATCATGATCGTATACAATATGGAAACCGTTGTCTGTGAAAATCTTTTTCATACGTTCGGCACGTCGTCCATATTCCCGGGTATCTTCTACAAAGTCAATGCGTCCTTCTACGGATGCGTCCAGCATGGCTGCATAAGCATATTGTGTTGAGGCTGTACAGCCCGAAGTAATCATATAAAGAATGGATGCGATTAGCGTTTGTCCGAATATTCCGGAATCACCGTAGCGCTCGGCCAGTGCCGGATAGTGGGTGTGGAACAGTTTTTCCGGAACACAGAGTACCGCCATGCGCTGACCGGCATAGCTGAAGATCTTGGAAGAAGAAAGCATCAGCACGTAGTTGTCAGTATAGCGGGCCACAGTGGGAGGGTAGGGCGGTTGCCAGGGTTTGCCCAGATCACTGCGGAAGTCCATACAGAAATAGGCCATGTCTTCCATCACGATGGCATCGTAACGTGTGGCCAGTTCTCCGATAATCTTCAGTTCGGAGTCTTCCAGACAGATCCATGCCGGATTGTTGGGGTTGGAATAGACTATGGCTGCAATATCCCCTTTGCTCAGATAAGATTCCAGTTTCTCACGCAAGGCTTCGCCACGGTAATGATAGATGTCGAACCATTCCCATTGTGCTCCGATGATGCGTAACTGAGACTTTTGGATGGGGAAACCCGGATCGATGAACAAAACCTTGTTTTTACCCGGTATGCGTTGGGTGCAGGCTATAAAGGATCCGTATGATGCGGCCACAGAGCCTGTGGTCGGGATACATCCTTCTGCCGGAATATCTATGTCAATAAAAGCCTTTACAAAACGGGATGCAGCAGCTTTCAGCTCAGCAACACCGGCAGCAGCCGGATATTGTGAGCCGACACCGCGGTCTAAGGCCGCTTTCTCAGCCTCAATACCGATCTGATTGGCTGGCAGGCCGGGTGAACCTTGATCCATACGGATAAAAGGTATGCCGGTTTTTTCTTCCAGTCGTGAGGCTACTAAAAGCACCTCGCCGATGGTAGCCTGCTCCAGATTGGCGATCTGGAGTTCGTTCACTACAGAAGTGACCAGTTCTTCACTGAATACTTGATGTTTCATGGTTCCGGTGTTTTTATTTGTTTTCTGCGGCTGCATAGCCCAAATCGAAAGCTTTCTGATTCATTTCTACCACAGCAGAACCCTTGGATCCGAATACTCGGGCGATACTGTCGCGCAACTCATCTACTGAAACGATACCTAAATAGCGCGAAGCTGCTCCCAAAAGGATTACATTGGCGCACTTGGGCATATTGTGTTCGTGAGCTATTTTTTCTACGTCTACCAGAATAATGTGAGGTAATTGTGCCAACTCCTCTTTCAAGGCCTGTTCGTCCGGATAGTTCGGAATATTCTTGAATGGGGCAGAAGACGTGATGATCCATCCTTCACGATCCAGATAAGGCAGATAGCGCAGGGCCTCCATCGGTTCGAGAGAGAGAATCATGTCTGCTGTTCCTTGAGCGATCAGATCGGAGGCGATAGGGCTGTCGGACAGGCGCAGGTTGGACTGTACATCACCGCCGCGCTGGCTCATTCCGTGTACTTCGGCCTGTTTCAGGTGCAAACCGCTGTGTGTGGCTGCTTCGCCAATAATTGTGGCGATGGACAGGATGCCCTGTCCACCTACACCGGATAATATGATGTCTGTTTTCATACTTGTTGTTCCTTTCTTTTTTGTTTCAGTTTACGGTTCAATGTTTGAATACATTCACGGCGCGGAATGATGACAGATACTCCGTTGTATTCGATTTCCTCGCGGATCACTCGGGTTATCTCTTCCATATTCTTGGGCAGAGGAACAACCACACGTACGTGTTCCTCGGCGACGGTTGCCTCATGGAGGGCATCAGCCACGAAGTCTGCTCGCTCGCGGGTGTCTGGGGCCTCAACAAACTCGTGGCCATTTACGACGACAACGGCATCTCGATCGACGGCGACGTGCGCGGCTGGTTCCGCGACGACACGCGCGGCCGCTTCGAAGCCTACGGCTGGAACGTGATCGGTCCCGTTGACGGTCACGACATCGACGCGATGGACCGTGCAATCGCCGAAGCGAAGCGCTCCGCCGAGAAGCCCACCCTCATCATCGCCAAGACGACGATCGGCAAGGGCGCTCCCCACCGTCAGGGTACGGCCAAGGTGCACGGCGAAGCTCTGGGCGACGAAGAAATCGCCGCCACGCGCGAAGCGATCGGCTGGCCTTACGCTCCCTTCGAAATTCCGGCGGAAGTCTACGCCGCGTGGGATCACAAGGAAGAAGGCCGCAAGATCGAAGGCGAATGGGAAGCGATGTTCGCCGAATACGAAAAGACCTATCCGGAACTTGCCGCCGAACTCAAGCGCCGCCTCGCGGGCGAACTCCCCGAAGGCTGGTCCGACGTCGTGATGGACGCGCTTTGCGCCGCAGATCGGAA